>NZ_JBJGYQ010000004.1:0-254784 GCF_054050075.1 Geodermatophilus sp. SYSU D00965
CCGACGGCAAGCTGGAGTTCCTCGGCCGCCGCGACAGCCAGGTCAAGATCGCCGGTTTCCGGATCGAGATCGGCGAGATCGAGAACACCCTGCTGCGCACGCCGGGCGTCCGCGACGGCGCGGTGGTGGTCGCCGAGGCGGCCGACCACAGCCGGCACCTGGTCGCCTTCTACACCGGCGACCGGGCGGTCGAGGCGGACCTGCTGCGCGCGCGGATCGCCGCCGCGCTGCCGCCGTACATGGTGCCCAAGGCCTTCCACTGGCGGGACCGGCTGCCGCTGACCACCAACGGCAAGATCGACAAGAAGGCGCTCACCGCCCTCGCCGCGGACCTCGCCGCCGCCGAGGCCGAGCACAGCAGCCCGCGCACCGCCACCGAGCGCCGGCTGGCCGCGGCGTGGGCCCGGGTGCTGGGCATCGGCGAGGACCAGATCGGCCGCGCCGACTCCTTCTTCGACCGCGGCGGCACCTCCCTGTCCGCGGTGAAGCTCGCCATCGCCCTCGACCGCGCCGTCACCCTGCCCGAGCTCATGGCCCACCCCGTCCTCGCCGACCTCGCCGCCCTCGTCGACGAGAAGACCGGCGCCCCGGCCTGACCGTCCCCTCTCGCTAAGGAGCACCGATGTCCTCCCTCTCCCCGGGCGCGCTGCTCGACGTCGCGCAGCACCCCGGCCGGCCGCCCCTGCTCCAGGTCGACGGGTCCGGCGACCCGGCCGGCTGGGTCGCCGCGCACCGGGACGCCGTGCGCGCGGCGGTCACCGAGCACGGCGCGCTGCTCGTCCGCGGCCTCGGCCTGGCCGACGCCGGCACCGTGGCCGCGGTGTGCGACCGGCTGGCCGACCGGCTGATGCCGGAGCTGGAGGCGTTCGCGCCCCGCGAGCCGGCGGTCGACGGCGTGTACTCGGCCACGCCCTGGCCGGCGAACCAGCAGATGTGCATGCACCACGAGCTCAGCTACACCGAGCAGTTCCCCGGGCTGCTGCTGTTCGCCTGCCTGACCCCGCCCACCACCGGCGGTGCGACCGGCCTGGCCGACGCGCCGTCCGTGCTGGCCGCGCTGCCCCCGGACCTGGTGGCGCGGTTCGAGCAGGAGGGCTGGCTGCTGGTGCGCAGCTACAACGACGAGATCGGCGCCTCGGTGGCCGAGGCGTTCGGCACCGACGAGCGGGGCGCGGTGGAGGCCTACTGCCGCACGCACGACATCGAGTTCGAGTGGCAGCCCGACGGCGGGCTGCGCACCCGCCAGCGGCGCGGCGCCGTGGTCCGGCACCCGGTCACCGGGACGCGCTGCTGGTTCAACCAGGTCGCCTTCCTCAACGAGTGGACCCTCGCCCCCGAGATCCGCGAGTACCTCGTCGAGGTCTACGGCGAGGACGGCCTGCCGTTCACCACCCGCTTCGGCAACGGCGACCCGATCGGCGCCGACGTCGTGGCGACGATCAACGAGGTGTACGAGGGGGCGACGGTGCGGGAGCCGTGGCAGGCCGGGGACCTGCTGCTGGTGGACAACGTGCGCACCGCCCACGCCCGGGAGCCCTACGAGGGCCCGCGCGAGGTGCTCGCCGCGCTGGCCGACCCGATCCGGCGCTCCGACCTGCCCGGGGAGTCCCGGTGACCGCCGCGGTGCCCCCGTTCGCGGTGGTGCCCGGGGCACAGGTCAGCGCGGTCCTGCAGGGACGGGAGAAGCAGGTCGTCGAACTGGTCGAGGCCACCTACCGGGTGCACGGCGCCGGGGACTCGGTCAACCCGCCGTCCTACTTCCTGACCTTCCCCGACCGGCCCACCGCGCGGATCATCGCCCTGCCGGCCTCGATCGGCGGCGACGTCCGCGTCGACGGGCTGAAGTGGATCTCGAGCTTCCCGGACAACGTGGCCGCGGGCATCCCCCGGGCGTCGGCGGTCCTCATCCTCAACGACCACGACACCGGCTACCCGTTCGCCTGCATGGAGGCCTCGGTCATCAGCGCCACGCGGACCGCCGCGTCGGCGGCGGCCGCCGCCGACTGGCTCAGCCGCGGCCGGCCCCGGCCGACACGGGTCGGCTTCTTCGGGGTGGGCCTGATCGCCCGCTACATCCACACCTTCCTGGCCGGCACCGGGTGGGTCTTCGACGAGATCGGCGTCTTCGACCTCTCCCCCGACAGCACCGCCGGGTTCGGCTCCTACCTGAACTCGTCCGGCACGCCCGGCCGGGTCACCGTCCACGGCAGTGCGGAGGAGCTGATCCGCGGCAGCGACCTGGTGGTCTTCGCGACCATCGCCGGGGAGCCGCACGTCAGCGACCCGTCCTGGTTCGACCACGCCCCGCTGGTGCTGCACGTCTCGCTGCGCGACCTGGCCCCCGAGGTGCTGCTGCGCTCGGTCAACGTCGTGGACGACGTCGAGCACTGCCTCAAGGCGAACACCTCCCCGCACCTGGTCGAGCAGCTCACCGGCAGCCGGGACTTCCTCGCGGGCACGCTGGCCGAGGTTATGGCCGGGCAGGTGGAGATCCCGGCCGACCGCCCGGTGGTCTTCTCCCCCTTCGGCCTCGGGGTGCTCGACCTCGCCGTCGGCAAGTACGTCTACGACGAGGTGGTCCGCGCCGGCGACCTGCGGGTCGTCGACGACTTCTTCTCCGAGCTGCGCCGGTACGGATGAGTCTGCCGGGCCGGCAGGCCGCCGCTCTGGCCGCGGGCGGCCTCCGGCCCGGCGCGGTCCAGGTGTGGTGGGCGGCGACGAGCACGCTGCGGCCGGAGCACGACGTGCTGCTCGCCCCCGCCGACCTCGAGCGACGGGCGCGGCTGGCCCGCGCCGAGGACCGGCAGCGCAGCACCGCGGCCGCGGCCGTGGTCCGCGCGGTCCTGGGCACCGCCCTCGCCGTGCACCCGGCCGAGCTGGGGATCGACCGGACCTGCCCGGAGTGCGGCGCCGCGCACGGCAAGCCGCGGCTGCGCGACGCCCCCGAGGTGCACCTGTCGGTCAGCCACTCGGGCAGCTGCGTCGTGGTCGCCGTCCAGGCCGGCTCCCCGGTGGGCGTGGACGTCGAGGAGGTCGGCCGCTTCGACCCCCGCGAGCTCGACGAGCTCGCCGAGGCGGTCCTCGCCGCCGAGGAGCGCGACCAGCTGGCCCGCCGTCCGGCGGCCGCGCGGGCGCAGGCCTTCACCACCTACTGGACGCGCAAGGAGGCGGTGCTCAAGGCGACCGGGCAGGGCCTCGGCGCGACGCTGGACGAGCTGGTCGTCTCCGCCCCGTCGGAGCCCCCGCGTGTGCTCCGGTGGGCCGGCGCCGGCGCGGTGTGGCTGCGCGACCTGCCCGCCCCGCCGGGTTTCGCGGGGGCGTTGGCCGGTCTGGGGTCGCCGCCGGCCGAGGTGGCGCACCGCGACGCTGGGCTGCTGCTGGATCAGACCAGCCGGCGGCTGTCCGGGGCCACCACGCGCAGCCAGCGGTACCCGTAGCCGTCGAGAGCCAACTCCACCCCGCCGTCCTCCCCGAGCTGCTCCTCGCCCGGCTGCAGGAGGTCGACCAGGCGGTGCTCGGCGCTGCAGTCGGCCAGCGTCAGGGGGACCTTCCGCGGCTCCGGGCCCAGGTTGTGGACGGCGACCAGCGCGCCGTCGTCCCAGGTGCACAGGTGGGCCAGCACCTCGGGGTGCGGCTGCTCGAGGATCGTGAAGGCGCCCCAGCCGAGCTCGGGTGACTCGCGGTAGCGGCGGATGAGCAGCTTCATGAACGACAGCAACGAGTCCGCGTCGTGCCGCTGGTCGGCGACGTTGACGAACTCGGGGGCGAACCCGCCGTCGACGACTGGGCCGGGCAGCCGGTCGGGGTCCTCGACGGTCGAGAAGCCGCCGTGCGGGCCCGACGTCCACTGCATCGGCGTCCGGACGGCGAGCCGGCCCTCGGCGTCGAGGTCCTCCCCCATGCCGATCTCCTCGCCGTAGAACAGCACCGGGGTGCCGGGCAGGGAGAACAGCAGGCTGTAGACCATCCGGATGCGCCGCGGGTCGCCGTCCAGCATCGGCGGCAGCCGCCGGCGCAGGCCCCGGCCGTAGACCTGCATCCGCTCCTCGGGGCCGAACGCGGCGAAGACCTCCTGGCGCTCCTCGTCGCTGAGCTTGTCGAGGGTGAGCTCGTCGTGGTTGCGGACGAAGGTGGCCCACTGGCTGTCCGGGTTGACCGACGGCCGCCCGGTGAGCGCGGTGGCCAGCGGCCCGGCGTCCTCCCGGGCCAGGGAGAGGTAGAGCGCCTGCATGCCGATGAAGTCGAACAGCATGGTCAGCTCGTCGCCGTCGGCGCCGCCGAAGAACTCCGCCTGCTGCTCGTGCGGGAGGTTCACCTCGCCGAGCAGGATGCCGTCGCCGGTGCGGCGGCCGAGGAACGAGCGCAGGTCGCGCAGGTACTCGTGCGGGTCCGGGAGCTTCTCGGCGTCCTCCGGCTGCACCTCCAGGAAGAACGGGACGGCGTCGACGCGGAAGCCGGACAGGCCCAGCTGCAGCCAGAAGCCCATGATCTTGGCGACCTCGTCGCGGACCCGCGGGTCGGTGACGTTCAGGTCGGGCTGCTGCTTGTAGAAGCGGTGCTGGTACCACTCGCCGGTCGGCTCGTTGAAGGTCCAGGTGCTGTCCTCCTGGTCGGGGAAGACGACCTGGTCGGAGGTGTCCGGCGGCTCGTCGTCCCGCCACACGTAGAAGTCGTGGAACGGGTCGTCCCGGCTCTGGCGGGCGCGCTGGAACCACGGGTGCTGGATCGAGGTGTGGTTGACCACCAGGTCGACGATGACCCGCATGCCGCGGTCGTTCGCCGTCCGGACGACCTCCACCAGGTCGCCGTGGGTGCCCAGCCGTGGGTCGACGCCGTAGAAGTCGGTGATGTCGTAGCCGTCGTCCCGCTCGGCGGTCGGGTAGAAGGGCATCAGCCACAAGCAGGTGACGCCGAGGTCGGCGAGGTGGTCGATCCGCTGGGCGAGGCCGGCGAAGTCGCCGCAGCCGTCGCCGTTCCAGTCCAGGTAGGTCTCGACGTCCAGGCAGTAGACGACGGCGGTCTTCCACCAGAGGTCGCTCGTGTCCGTGATCCGCATGCCGGCGTCCTCTCGCTGGGGTGTGCCGCCGTCGTGTGTCGTCGTGTCGTCGTGTCGTCGTGTCGTCGTGTGTGTCGTCGTCCCTACCGGACGCCGGGCCCGTCGGCCAGCCGCTGGAACAGCACGTGGTCGCGCCACTCCCCCGCGATGCGCAGGTAGCGCCGGGCGAGGCCGATCCGCTCGAAGCCGTTGCGCTCCAGCACGCGCTGGGAGGCGAGGTTGTCGACCAGCGTGCCGGCCTCCAGCCGGTGCAGGCCGGCCTCGCCGAACGCGATCCCCACCATGGCGGCCGCCGCGGCCGTGGCGACCCCGCGGCCGCCTGCCTCCTCGGCGACCCAGTAGCCGAGGTTGCCGGACTGCAGCGGACCGCGGACGACGTTGCTCACCGTGACTCGGCCGACGAGTTCGCCGTCGAGCAGGACGACGCCGGGGATGGCCGTGCCCTGGGCGTGCTGCTCCAGGAGGCGGGCGACCTCGTGGCGCTGGAAGTCCTCGGTGAAGTACTCGTCGGGGCGGTCGGGGCTGGTCGGCGCGAGGAACACGCGGTTGGCCCCCAGCAGCCCGGTGAGGGCCGGGACGTCGTCCTCGGTCAGGGTGCGCACGGTGACGGACACGCCGTCGCACCCTAGGCCGCGCCGGCGTCGGGCTGCCGCCGGCTCACTCGCCGAGCTTCTCCAGCAGGACGGCCACGCGCACGCGGGCCTCGGCGAGCCCGGGCCGGCCGGACCACGCGTGGTGGTTGAGCAGCGCCGCGGCCTGCCGCAGCTCTGGCGCCGACAACGCCTCGCCGGTGTTGACCAGCCGGATCACGTCGTCCACGTCGGTCATGCCGTCCCCGTCCCCCGCGCGCCGTCCGCCGTCCGATCCCTGTTCGGCCTGCGGACCGCCGGCGGATGCACGCCGGCGGGCTCCCTGCTCAGGGCAGGACGGCGGGCTGCGGCTCCTGGTGCGGCCGCAGCGGGTCGGCCGGGCCCGGAGGGTCGATCGCCACGGCGGGCGCAGGCGCGGTGACGTCGAGCCGCGGCAGCACGTGCTCGCCGAAGGCGTCGAGGAAGCCGATCTGCTCCTTGCCGACGTGGTGCAGGTAGACCTGGTCGAAGCCGAGGTCGACGTACTCCTGGATCCACGCGGCGTGCTGTCCGAGGTCGGCGGAGATGCGCACGGCCTGGCCGACCGCCTCCGGGGTCACGTGGGCACTGGCCTGGTCGAAGGCGCGGGTCGTGTCGAGGTCCCAGCACAGCGGGGGCGGGAAGACGTTGCTGCGCCACTGGTCGTGCGCGATGGCCACGGCGCGGTCGGGGTCGGGGTCCCAGCTGACGTGCACCTGGATGGTGAGCGTGCCCTGGCCACCGGCGTCCCGGTACTCGCCGATGATCTTGCGGAGGGTGTCGTGCGGCTGGTTGATGGTGACCAGGCCGTCGGCCCACTCGGCGTGCCGGCGGGCGGTGGCGGCGGTGACGGCGGGCGCGATGAGCGCCGGCTGCTGCTCGGGGAGGGTCCAGATGCGGGCCCGGTCGACGGTGACCAGGCCCTCGTGGCTGACCTCCTCGCCGGCCAGCAGCGCGCGGATGACGTCGACGCACTCGCGCAGCCGGGCGTCCCGGATGTCCTTGCGCGGCCAGACGTGGCCGGTGACGTGCTCGTTCATCGCCTCACCCGACCCCAGGGCCACCCAGAACCGGCCGGGGAACATCGCGCCGAGGGTGGCGATGGCCTGAGCGACGATCACCGGGTGGTAGCGCTGGCCGGGGGCGTTGACCGCGCCGAACGGCAGGCCGGTCGTCGCGAGGGCGGCACCGAGCCAGGACCACGCGAAGCCCGAGTGCCCCTGCCGCTCGTTCCACGGCTCGAGGTGGTCGGAGCACATCGCGGCGGTGAACCCGACCTGCTCGGCGTGCTGCACCGCGCGCAGCAGTTCGGCGGGGTGCACCTGCTCGTGCGAGTTGTGGAAGCCGATCACCGTCATGCGCGGCCCACTACCCCGGGTTCCCCGGCGTCTACCTGCGTCGTCGACGGCGACCGCCGGGCCCCAGTTCTGCAGCGTCCGGCCGGTCCGGTCCGGCACCGGCAGTCCGCGGCGGGTGGGCGTGCTCGCCGTGGGGTGGGTGGGCCGGGTCAGAAGGGTGGTGGGTCGTCGGCGGGGTCGGGCGTCGGTGGCAGCTGTGGTGGGGGTTGGGCGAGGACGCGGGGTCCGGTGAGGGGTAGTGCGGGCCGGTCGGTGCCCGGTGGCCGGCTGACCCTGGTCACGGCGCTGGGGGTGGTGACCGAGAGGACGCCGTCGGCGCTCAGGGCGTAGGTCCAGCCGCGGGCGAAGGTCTTGAGCCGGTGGTGGCGCCGGCACAGGCAGCACAGGTTCTCCCAGGCGGTGCGTCCGCCGCAGCCGTGCGGGGTGACGTGGTCCAGATCCGCCCAGCCGGCCTTGTTGGCACAACCGGGGTGCCGGCAGGTGCGGTCGCGGGCCTGCAGCCAGCGGCGCTGGGCCGCGGTGGGCGCGTAGCCGTCGGTCGGTGCGGGCCGGCCCAGCAGCGCACACCGGCAGTCGCCGGCTTCTGTGCCGTCGGTGGGGGTGGGTGGGGCAGCCGCGGCGGGCCAGCCGCTGCAGCTCGGCGCGGGTGGTGGTGGCCAGCAGCCCGCCGGCGGCGTCGGTGAGCGCCACGGTCAGCGTGCCGCCGGCCGGCGCCTGCAGCCCGCCGGGGCAGACCGCGTCCAACTGGGCGAGCAGTGCGCGCAGGTGGGCGGCGGTGATCGGCTGCCCGTCGACCTCGCCGGTCGGCGCCGGCACCGCGCCCGGCCGGGCCCACGCCGGCGCACCGGCGTTGCCGTCGTCGTCGGTCTGCGGCCGCGCCCACGCCGCCGGCACCGGGCCGCCGTCGGCGAGGAAGCGGGCCGGGGTGAGCGCGTCGAGGGGGGCGGTGACGGTCAGCTGCGCGGTCACCGGCTCCCGCCCGGCCTCCCACGGCCGCAGCACCAGATCGGCCAGCGCACCCACCCGCAGCATCCCCAGCGGCCGCTCCTCGCCGGCGGTCTTCGCCGCGCGGGCCAGGCCGTCGACCACGCCGCGGCAGGCGGTGGCCAGCTCGTGCGGCATCTTGGCCACCAGCTCCGACATGCCATCCCCGACCGGGCGCACCACCACGTTCGCCCCCCGCTGCGCGTCCGTGCGGCGCCGGTCGGCCGCCTCCGCGTCGCGGGCGGCCAGCTCGGCGGCCACCACCGCCTTGAGCCGGCGGATCGACAGCTCCCCGGCGCGGGGCAGCACCGCCGCCTCCACGGCCGCCAGGATCGCCGGATCGGTGGCCCGCGCCTTCCACCACAGCTCGGCGGCGATCGCCCGGGCCCGCGGCCAGTCCAGCCGCCCCTCGGCCAGCGCCGCCCGCGTCCCCGGCAACGTCTGCGTCAACGCCGCGGCCTGGTCGATCAGGCAGGTGGCCGCGGCGCGGGAGGTGTTGAGCACCAACGCCAACTCGTCGGCGAAGAACTCCGACACACCCGCCGGCTGCCCCGGCCCCCGCTGCGCGTCCGCGGCGGCACCGGGCTGCCCGGGCCGCCGGTCGTGCGTGTCGGGCCGGTCGGCGGCCAACCCCGCGATCAGATCGAGCTTGTACGCGGCCAGCATGCCCTCCAGCTGCTGCAGGCGCTGCAGCTCGGCGGCCTTCTCCTCCGGGCTGCGGGCGTGCACCGGCAACGCATCGGACAGCTGCACCGGCACCGGGTCCACCGGGATGCCGGCCGGCAGCTCGAGTGGGGCCACCGTCAGCCCCACCCCGAACCCGCTGCCACCGAACACGCCCTCAACCTAGGCCGGGGGTACGACAATTCCGGCCTCTCACCAGGGAAGACGTCCGACCGGAATTCGGAAGTCCGTCAGCGCCCGCACCGTCAGGCGAGCAGTTCGGCGACCCAGGAAGGGATGGTCGCGACGTCGGGACGAGCGCGCTGGCTCACTCTGCACGTCCGCCGTCGGGTCCGCGCAGCCGATGCGTCTGTCGTTCGCCAGGGCAGCTGCCCGTACCGGACGCCGTCAGTCGAGCCACACCACCTGGCAGACGCGGACAGCGGCCACCGCGACACCACCGCGTCAGTTGCCCGCGCGCAGGGCGCCGATCCACCACTCCACCGCCGGCACGGACGGCTCGAACGGCGGCCACCCGTTGAGGACGCCGAGCAGCTGCCAGTAGCGCTCGACCCGGGCGTCGGTGAAGGTGGCCAGCCGGTCGGCCAGCTCGCGGCGCCGGCCCGGGCCTCCCGGCCGCCCGTCGGCCAGCAGCTCGGTGACCAGCGCCTCGGCCTCCGGCGTCCCGGCCACGACGCCCGCGGCCAGCGCGTCCCGGCCCAGCGCCACCAGGCGCCCCGCGTCCACCGCCGAGGCGTCGGGGTCCTCCGGGGTGGCCGCGGCGCCGGCCAGCGCCATCTCGCGCACCCGGTCGGCGAAGGCCGGCTCGGCCACCAGGCGCGCGAGCTCCAGCCACGCGCCGATCTGCTCGGGGGTCGGCTCCTCGGGCAGCTCGGCCGGCAGCGTCCGCATGCCCCCGGCGATCCCGGCGCCCGGGGCGTCCTCGGGGACGCCGGCGAAGGCCCGCGCCACGAAGTCGTCGATCAGCTGCTGCCGCTCCCGCGCCGACAGCGTCGCCAGGTCGTGCACGAGCCCCATCTCCTCCGTCGTCGTCCCGGCCGCGGCCAGGACCCGCAGCAGGGTCCGGCGCAGCCGCAGCAGCCGGATCTCGGCGTCCAGCGCGCGCACGTGCTCGGCCGCCACCTCGGCGACCGTGCGCCGCCGGGCCAGCAGCTCGCGGATGGCCGGCAGGCCCAGGCCCAGCTCCCGGAGCGTGCGGACCAGGTCCAGCCGGGCCACCGCGGCGGCGTCGTACAGGCGGTAGCCCCCGGCCGAGCGCACCGGTGGGTCGACCAGCCCCTCGTCGGACCAGAAGCGCACCGTCCGGACCGGGACGCCGATCCGGTCGGCCAGCCGGCCGATCGTGAGCACGTCGTCGTCCATGCCGTCACTCTGGACCCTCCCGCCGCTGGAGGGTCCAGACGGAGAGCGGCACCACTCACCCCCTGCCGTGTGGGCGGCGGGTGCGCTGGGGAGTATCGGAGGCGTGACGCGCACGCCGACGGACGAGTGGGGCATCGACGCCAGCTGGCTGGACGCCCTCGACGAGGAACACCAGGTCGACCAGGCCACCATCGAGCGACTGCGGGAGGTGATCGGCACACCGCCGGCCGACCTGGAGGACCGCGCCCCGATCGTGGCCCGCCCCGGCGACGCGCTGGAGGTGGACGAGGCCGAGGTGACGCTCGAGGACGGCACCACCCGGCACGTCGACGGCGAGCTGCCCGACGACTTCCCGCTGGGTTACCACTGGCTCCAGGCACCCGGCGGGCACCGCCGGCGGCTGATCGTCTCCCCGGGCCGCTGCTGGCTGCCCGACGACCGCGCCTGGGGCTGGGCCGTGCAGCTCTACGCCACGCGCAGCCGGCGCAGCTGGGGCATCGGCGACCTCGCCGACCTGCGCGCCGTCCGCGAGATGGCCGCCGCCCAGGGAGCCGGGTTCGTCCTGATCAACCCGCTGCACGCCGTCGCCCCCACGCCGCAGCAGGAGGCCAGCCCCTACCTGCCGGCCACCCGCCGGTTCCGCAACCCGGTGTACCTGCGGGTCGACGAGGTACCCGGCGCCGAGGACGCCGCGGACGACGCCGGCCGCGACCTCGGCGAGACCGAGCTCATCGACCGGGACGCGATCTGGGCCCGCAAGCGCGAGGTGCTGCGCCGGGTCTTCGACGCCGCCGGCCGCGACGACCCCGCCTTCCCCGACTGGTGGTGGCACCAGGGGCAGAAGCTGCAGGACTGGGCCACCTGGTGCGCCCTGGCCGACGCGCACGGTCCCGACTGGCACGCCTGGCCCGAGGAGCTGCGCGACCCCCGCAGCGACGCCGTCGCCCGCTTCGTCGCCGACCACGAGCGGGACGTCGCCTTCCACGCCTGGCTGCAGTGGTGCCTGCACGTGCAGCTGGAGCGGGCGACCGAGGGCATGACCGTCATCCAGGACCTCCCCATCGGCGTCGCCGGCGGCGGGGCCGACGCCTGGACCTGGCAGGACGTCCTCGCCGACGGCGCCTCCGTGGGGGCGCCGCCGGACGCCTTCAACGCCCAGGGGCAGGACTGGGGCTCGCCGCCGCTCATCCCGTGGCAGCTGCGTGCGGCCGACTACGAGCCGTTCATCGAGTCGATCCGGGCCACGATGGCCGGCGCCGGCGGCCTGCGCATCGACCACGTCATGGGCCTGTTCCGGCTGTGGTGGGTGCCCCAGGGTGAGAGCCCCGCGGACGGCGCCTACGTGCGCTACCCGGCCGAGGACCTGCTCGACATCGTCGCGCTGGAGAGCACCCGGGCGCAGGCGGTCGTCGTCGGCGAGGACCTCGGCACGGTCGAGGACGGCGTCCGCGAGGCGCTGGCCGAGCACGGGATCCTCAGCTACCGGCTGCTGTGGTTCGAGGAGGACGAGCCCGTGCAGTGGCCGGAGACGGCGATGGCCGCGGTCACCACGCACGACCTGCCCACCGTGGCGGGGCTGTGGACCGGGGCGGACGTCGAGGAGCAGCGTGAGTACGGCACCGGCACGGACGAGGAGCTCGAGCAGGGCCGCCGCTCGCTGCTGGAGAAGCTCGACGGCGTCCGGTCGAACGCCGAGCCGGAGACGGCGGTGAGGCGGGCGCACGAGCGGCTGGCCACGGCGCCGTCCCTGCTGCTGTCGGCCACGCTGGACGACGCGGTCGCCGAGCGGCGCCGGCCCAACATGCCCGGCACCACCGACCGGCCCAACTGGTCCCTGCCGTTGCCGGTGGCCGTCGAGGAGCTGCCCGACCACCCGCTGCTGCAGGCCGTGGCCCAGACCCTCGGCGACGCGGTCCGGAAGAGCTCCTAGCCGCGACGGGCGCTCCGCGGACGACGCGCGGGGCGCCCGTCGCCTCCTGTCGAACAGGCGTTCGACCTCGTGCGACACTTCCCGCGTGGCTGGCGGCATGCACCCGGGGCGGTCGGGCCGCTCCCTCGGGGAGCGGGCGGCCTCGTCCGGGGTGACGCCGTCCGAGCCGGCTCGCTCGGCGGGGCGCCAGACCGAGGGCCGGGGCCGGCACTGCTGGGTGCACGACCCGCCCGGCGCGCCCGGGGTGTGGCCCGGGCTGCTCGTCGAGTGGCGGCAGGGCGAGGGCGGCTGGCAGGGCCGGGTGACGTACGCGGTGGCCGGTCCGCACGGTCCGCTGCTCGTCGAGGGCTGGGTGCCGGCGGCACTGCTGGAGCAACGTTGATCACGGTTGGCGCCCCGGCACCCTGGCTATGGCCCTCCGTGACGAGACGTCCCCGACGAAGCGGAGAACTGTCATGAGCGAGCCCGACCGCCCCAACCTCGACGACGTCATGGACACGACGGAGTCCGCGCCCCGCGACCGTGCGCAGCACGCCGGGGGCTACGACCGGCCCAACGACGACGCCCTCCAGCACCGCACCGAGCAGGAGCGGCAGCTGGTCGACTCCGACGACGCCGACCCCGCCGGTGCGGAGCAGCACTCCGCGACGGATTGACGGAGGCCGGGCGCCGTCCTCCGGGGCCATGACGAGCCGCCTCGCGCCGGGGGACGTCGCCTGCTGGGTGCTCAAGTCGACCCGGCCGCCCGACGCCATCGACCCCGGCTGGCCCGTCGGTGGCACCCGGGAGCTCACCCGCTGCGTGCGCCGCTCCTACCGGCTGGACCTCATGGCGCCGGGCCGGCCCTGCCTGCTGTGGGTCAGCGGCCGCACCGCGCCCGGCGTGCACGCGCTCGGCGAGCTGACCGCGGAGCCCGAGGAGCGCGACGGCGGCCCGGTGATCGCCGTCCGGCTGGTGCGGCTGGCCACCCCCGTGCCGCGGACCGACCTGCTCGCCGACCCCGCGGCCGCCCGCGCCGAGGTGCTGCGGATGCCGGCCGGCAGCAACCCCTCCTGGCTGTCGGCCGGCCAGTTCGCCGCCGTCCTGGCCCACCTGCCGCGCGACGGACGCGCCCAGGCGGAGCTGGGACCATGGCCTCCGTGACTCCCTCCCGGTACCGCTGGGGCGCGACCGCCTGGCTGCTGACCCTCCAGTTCTTCGTCGTCGAGACCGTCGTGCAGCTGCAGGCCGCCGGCTACTCCCGCGCCGACGACCTGATCAGCGACCTCGGGACGGCGGTCTCCCCCGGTCACCTGCTGATGAACGCCTCGTTCGTGGTCCAGGCGGCGCTCATCGGGGCCGGGGTGTGGCTGCTGCGCCCGGCGCTGACCGGTACCGGGGCCGTGGTGGCCACGGTCCTGCTCGGAGCGGCCGCCGTCGGCGTGCTGCTGGTGGGCCTGTTCCCCCTCGACGGCCAGACCACGCTGCACGGGGTCGGCGCGTGGCTCCACCTGGTCGGCGGCGGGGTCGGGCTCATCGCCCTGGCCTACGCCGTCCGGCCGCGGTCGGAGGCGCTGGGCACCACGCTGGCCCTGCTCGGCCTGGTCGGCACCGCGATGACGGTCTTCTTCGTCGCCGGGATCACCGGCTACCTCGGCGAGGGGGGCACCGAGCGCGCCGCCGCCTACGTGCTGCCCATCGGGCTCGCGCTCGCCGGCGCGGGCCTGTGGCGGCTGCGCGACCGCCCGGAGCGCCGGCCGGGCGCCACCGCGCCGTCGCGGCGGGAGCTGCGCGAGCAGGAACGGGCCGCCCGCGCCGAGCGGTCCCGCGAGCGCGACGCCGCGCTGGAGGCCGCGGCCTCGCGGACCGAGCGGCCGAGAACCGAGCAGTCGAGAACCGAGCAGACCCGCACGATGGCCCCCGCCGACCCGGACGACGACTTCGACCCCGACGACCCCTGGGCCTCCCCCGGCCGCCGCGACTGACGAGGCCCCCTGCAGGGGCCCGCCGCGAGCCGGCGAGCGGTGGGGGGCAGGGGGTCCTCTCTCAGCCGGCGAAGCGCAGCACGTCCGCCACCGGACGGCGCCCCGAGTGCGCCGCCCCCTCCGTCGACGGGTAGCCCATGCGCAGCAGCATCTGCGGATAGCCCACCAGCGACAGCCGGCTGCGCATCCGGGTGCGGGTCGACGGCCAGTCCAGCGCCTGGGTGAGCGGCGAGGCGGCCAGCCCCTCCGCGGTCGCGCGCAGCAGCAGCCGGCCCAGCGCCTGCCCGGACAGCAGCCACGCCGCCCGGTCGTCGCTGTCGGTGCCCAGCAGGACGACGGTGGGCCGCTCCACCGCCGGCGGAGGCGCGTCGGCCGCCCCCTCGGGCAGGAACGCGGAGTGGGCGCCCCGGCTGCCGACGACGAAGTCGCGGATCAGCCAGTTCGACGGCCGGGTGGCCGGGTCCTCGCTCAGGACGGCGTCGACCGGGACGCCGTCCACCGCGGCCGGGTCGGTGCGCAGCCAGCGCTCGAGCTCGGCGACGTACTCGGGGTCGCGCTGCTCCATCTCCTCGGCCCGCGAGATGAGGAAGACGGTGGCGACCTCCTCCTCCGACTCGGTGATCGGTTTGACCCACACGCCGTGCCGGCCCGCGTCGTTCTGCAGCCGGTCGACCAGGTCGGCCGGGACCGCCCGCGGCAGGAACGGTGCCCGCTCGGTGTGCCGCCGGTCGATCGCCTCGGCCAGCGCCCGGTCCTCCGCCGCGCTCTCCCGGGCAGCCCCCGCGCGCACGGTGGCCAGGTGGTCGGGGTCGGCCGGCTCGGGCAGCAGGTCGACCTCGGCCTCGACGCCGGCGGCGCGCAGGGCCACCGCGGCGAACTCGACCGCCACCCCGCAGCTGATCACCTGCTGCCGCCCGCTCGGGTCGAGCACGGGCAGCGCGCGCTCCCGGTCGAGGTGCACCTCCAGCCGGTCCTCGGCCGCGGTGAAGCGCCAGGGCTGGGTGTTGTGGATCGACGGCGCCCGGATCGCGGCCGCCACCACCGTCGTCCAGCCCTGTTCGTCCATCACTGCACCTCCGCACGGGTCGGCCGGTCGCCCCGTCCTGCCTACCCCATCGCCCACCGGGCCCGCACGTGACCTGCACGACGGGCTCCCCGGTCGGGGAAGATGTGGCCATGAGCGCCCCAGAACCCGGATGGTCCCTGCGCGTGCTGGTCGGCTACGACGGCTCTCCGAGCTCGGTCAACGCCATCGAGGCGGCGGCCTGCCTGCTGCCGTCGGCCACGGCCTCGGTCCTGCACCTGTGGGAGCCCCCGTTCACCTCCCCCGAGCTGCGGCAGCGGCTGGCCGGCCGCGCCGGGAACCTGCAGGCCCTCGGCGACCTGCTCGAGACGGAGGGCCGCGCCGAGGCCGAGCGGCTGGCCCGCAACGGCGTCTCGCTGGCCCGCGCCGCGGGCTGGGAGGCCCAGCCCCTCGTGAAGCGCACGTTCGGCGGTGACGGCTACCAGTTCGCGCGGACGGCGGAGGAGCAGGAGGCCGACCTGGTGGTCGTGGGGTCCCGCGGCCTCGGCCGCATCCGGGCCGCGCTCGGCAGCTTCTCCGAGCTGGTGGTGCAGGTCAGCCCGGTGCCGGTGCTCGTGGTCCCCTACCCGCTGACCACGGCCGAGTGGTCCGCGGCCGCCTCCGGGCCCGTCGTGGTCGGCACCGACGGCTCGGCCGGCGCGAAGCAGGCGATCGCGGCCGCCGAGCGCCTGTTCCCCGGCCGCCGGCGGCTGCTCGTGGCGGTGGCCGAGCCCGGCGAGGGCCCCGGCCCGGACGCCCCCGACGGCGCCGAGCTGCTCACCGTGCCCTGCGCCGGCCGGCCCGGCAGCGCCCGCGCCACCGCCTCGACGCTGGCCGAGACCGCGGTGCACCGCGGCGCGGGCCTCATCGTCGTCGGCACCCGGGGGCAGTCGGCCAGCAAGGAGATGCTGGTCGGGGGCGTCGCGCGGACCCTCCTGCACGGGGCTCACCGGCCGGTGCTGATCGTCCCCACCTCGCTGCCCGCGGAGGGCTGACCCCGCGCCGCCGGCCGCCCGAGCAGGGGCGGTCGGCGGCGACCTCGCCCGCGTCAGCCGCCGGCCAGCACGGCCCCGGCCCGCACGACGGCCCGCGGCGGGGCGTGCCGGGCGAGCAGGTCGACGGTCCGGGTGGCCTCGTGGACGAGCAGGTCGGCGGGCCCGCCCACCCGGAGTCCGGCGCCGGGCAGCCCCAGCACCCGGGCGGCCGACGTCGTCACCAGGTCGACGAGCACCTCGAGCTGGGGAGCCGACCGCATGTCGAGCAGGTGGGCGGCGAGGAAGGCGACCTCGAGCAGGTTGTGCCGGCCGAACGGGTAGTAGGCGTCCTCGATGTCGTCCTGGCCCAGCGCCACGGGGACGCCGGCCGCGAGCGCCCGCTCCACCGGCAGGGCCACCGACCCGGTGTGCGGATCGCTCACCAGGCCCAGTCCGGCCCGGCGGGCCCGGGCGAGCACGGCGGCCAGCCGGTCCTCGGCGTAGTGCCCCAGCGCCCGCGCGTGACAGGCGACGCCGCGCCCGGCCAGGCCGTACCGCAGCATCGTCTCGGCCAGCATCGCCGTGGTCGCGAACCGCGGGTCCGGCGCGTCGTCGGTCAGCATCGCCACCCGGCGTCCCTGACGGGCGGCCAGTCCGCAGGCCCACTCCACGTGCGCCTGCTGGTCGGCCTCGGTCGCCTCGATCCACGGGATGCCGCCGACGACGTCGGCGCCCAGCGCCAGGGCCTGCTCCACCAGCGCGGCCGCCCCCGGGTCGCGCAGCACGCCGTCCTGGGGGAAGGCCACCACCGAGACGTCCACCCGGCCGCGGAACTCCTCGCGCGCGGCCAGCACCGCCTGCACCCCGGCCAGCCCCGCGGCGGTGTCGACGTCGGCGAACGCCTGCACGTGCAGGACGCCGTGGGCCAGCCCGTCCGCGAGCGCCTGCCGCACCGCCGGCAGCAGCCCCTCGACCGTGTAGTGCCGCTTGACCGCGCTGGCCAGGTCGATCGCGGCCGCCGAGGAGGCCATGCCGTCGTCGGTGTAGGCCCGCAGCGCCGCGTCCCCGACCAGCGGCAGGGTGTGCACCTTGTCCAGGTGCAGGTGCGCGTCGACGAACGGCTCGGTGACCAGGCCGCCGTCGGCGGGCACGACCTGCGCGCCCTGCGGCACGGGCAGCTCGCCGGCCGGCGGCAGCGCGGTCACCCGCCCGTCGGTGCAGTGGACGTCGACCACGTCGCCGCCGCGCAGCCGGGCCTCGGGAACGACCAGCGGGGTCATGACCGGCAGCCTGGCAGCCGGGCCCCCCGGGCGGAGGTCACGACGGGGTGCCGGCCTCCTGCGGGACGGGGACCGGCCGGCGGACCCGGGCGCGACGGCGGGACAGCGCGACCCCGGCCAGGCAGACCGCGCCGCCGACGACGGCCAACGCGGGCGGCACCTCGTCGAGCAGCAGCCAGCCCAGCGCGATCACCAGGGGCGGCACCAGGTAGGTGGTGACCCCGAGCGTGCCGGCGTCCATCCGGGCCAGGGCGTACGCCCACGTGCTGAACGCCAGGGCCGTGGGCACCACGCCCAGGTAGACCATCCCGGCGACCGACCCGGCCGGTGCGGCGGCCAGTTCGCCGGCCAGCGACCCGGCCCACGGCAGGCAGCACAGCGCGCCGATGGCGCAGGCGGTGAGCGTGACCTGCAGCGGCGGCAGCCGGCGCAGCACCGGCTTCTGCGCCACCACGCCGACCGCGTAGGTCAGCGCGGCCACCAGGCAGAACACCACGCCCACCACGTCGGCGTCGGCGCCGCGGGTGGCCAGCCCGATGAGCAGCACGCCGGCGAAGGCGACGGCGATGCCGGCCAGCAGCGGGCGCGGGAAGCCCTCCCCCAGCAGCACGCCGGCGAGGACGGCGATGAGGATCGGGCCGATGTTGACCAGCATCGCCGTCGTCCCGGCGTCCAGGTGCTGCTCGGCGGCGTTGAGCGCCAGGTTGTAGACGCCGAACCAGCCGACCCCGCACACCACCAGCAGCCCCCACTCCCGCCCGGTGGGCCGCACCCAGCCGCGGCCGGAGACCGCCCAGAGGAGCGTGAGCACCGCCGTCCCGACCGCGAGCCGGCCCAGCGCGAGGGCACCCGGGGAGAGGTCGGCGCCCACCCCGCGGATCCCGACGAACGCCGACGCCCAGGCCAGCAGGGTGACCGCGACGGCGGCGAGGACGGGTGCGCGGGAACTCTCCACGTCCGGCGACCCTAGGGCCGGGTACCGACGTCGCTCCGGCGGCTTCCGGACGTCGTCCTCCCCATTGCGGATTCCGGCCGGATCGCCGCGCTCCCCTCAGGACTGCAGGTGCTCCCCGTAGGTGCGCCGGCCGCGGTCGCCGCGGGTGGGCAACGCCGCGCCGTCCCGGAAGGCGCTGGACAGCCGCCCGGGGACCGGCGTGGCCACCACGTGGGCGCCGGGCTCGCGGGCGGCCGCCCAGGCCCGCGCCATCTCCGCGGCGGTCAGCTCCTCCGGGCCGCCGTACTCGACGACGTCCCCGGCCGGCGCCCCGGCGGCGACCGCCGCGGTGTACTCGGCGGCCTCGCCGACGTCGACCGGCTGGGCCCGCCAGCCCATGGGGACCGGCAGCACCGGCCCGCGCCGGGCGGTGGCCAGCAGCTCGTCGACGAAGGTGTGGAACTGGGTGATCCGCAGCAGCGTCACCGGGAGCCCGGAGGCCAGCAGCACCTGCTCGGCGGCGAACTTGGCGTGGTAGTAGCCGTACGGGACGCGGTCGACGCCGACGATGGAGACGTACACCAGGTGGCGCAGCCGCTCCCGGTCGACGGCCTGGACCAGGCGGCGGGTGCCGGCGACGTCGGTCTGCCAGAAGTCCCCCCGCGCGTCGCTGGCTGCGTGCACCACGACCTCCGCGCCGGCCAGCGCCGCCGGCAGGTCGCGGCCGGTGGCCAGGTCACCGCGCACCCCGCCGGGCCCGGTGCCGCGGCGCGACATCTGCCGCACCCGGTGCCCGGCACCCTGCATCCGCTCGACGACCCGCCGGCCGAGCTGGCCGGTTCCTCCCGTCACGAGAACGTCCATGCCTGCAGTCTGGCCGGACCGGTTCGTCCCGCGCACGCGGCGCGCCTGCCCCGTCCGTATCTCACATGCGAGATACTGCTGCCATGACCGCTCTCGACCCGGCTCCCCCCGACACCGCGAGCACCCCGGAGTCCCCCGCGCGCGAGTCCAGCGCCGACACCCCCGCGCGCGAGTCCAGCGCCGACATCCCCGCGCACGAGTCCAGCGCCATGCAGCGCATCGGGCTCCTCGTCCGCGACGCCCGCCGCCACCACGGTCTCACCCAGCAGCAGCTCGCCGAGCGCCTGGGCACCAGCCAGAGCGCGATCGCCCGCATCGAGCAGGGCGGCCAGAACCTCACCCTCGACCTCCTGGGTCGGCTGTCCGGCGCCCTGGACCGCGAGCTGTTCAGCGTCGGGCCGGCCGGCCCCACGCACCTGCGGGTCACCGGCGGCGCCCCCCTGCGCGGACGCGTGGCGGTGAAGTCCTCCAAGAACGCCGCGGTGGCCCTGCTGTGCGCCGCGCTGCTCAACCGGGGCCGGACGACGCTGCGCAACGTCGCCCGCATCGTCGAGGTCGAGCGCATCCTCGACGTGCTGCGCTCCATCGGCGTCTCGGCCACCTGGGACGGCGCCGGCCGCGACCTGACCCTGCAGGTCCCCGACGAGCTGGACCTGGCCGGCATCGACGCCGACGCCGCCCGCCGCACCCGCAGCATCATCATGTTCCTGGGCCCGCTGCTGCACCGCGCCCCGCGCTTCGACCTGCCCTACGCCGGCGGCTGCGACCTCGGGACCCGCACCGTCCAGCCGCACATGATCGCGCTGCGCCCGTTCGGCCTGGAGGTGGAGGCCCGCGCCGGCGAGTACCACGCGACGGTCACCCGTCCGGCCACCGCGGACCGGACCATCGTGCTCACCGAGCGCGGCGACACCGTCACCGAGAACGCGCTGCTGGCCGCCGCCCGCACCGACGGCACGACGACCATCCGCAACGCCAGCTCCAACTACATGGTCCAGGACCTCTGCCTGTACCTGGAGCTGCTCGGCGTCGGCATCGAGGGCCTGGGCAGCACCACCCTCGTCGTCCGCGGGAAGCCCGTGCTCGACGCCGACGTCGACTACACGATCAGCGAGGACCCCGTCGAGGCGATGAGCCTGCTCACCGCCGGTATCGTCACCTGCTCGCAGCTCACCGTCGAGCGCGCCCCGATCGAGTTCCTGGAGATCGAGCTCGCCGTCCTCGCCGAGATGGGCCTGCGCTACTCCCTGTCCCCGGAGTACCTCGCCGACAACGGGCACACCCGGCTGGCCGACGTCACCATCGAGCCCTCGGAGCTAAACGCCCCGATCGACAAGATCCACCCGATGCCGTTCCCGGGGCTCAACATCGACAACTTGCCCTTCTTCGCCGTCATCGCCGCGGCGGCGAGCGGGTCGACGCTGATCCACGACTGGGTCTACGACAACCGCGCGATCCACCTGTCGGACCTGACCCGGCTCGGCGCCGACGTCCGCCTGCTCGACCCGCACCGGGTGCTGGTCAGCGGCCCGACCCGGTGGTCGAGCGCCGAGGTGGTCTGCCCGCCCGCGCTGCGGCCGGCGGTCTGCATCCTCCTGGCGATGCTCGCGGCCAAGGGGACGTCGGTGCTGCGCAACGTCGACATCATCGCCCGCGGCTACGAGCAGCTCTACGAGCGGCTGGTGGAGATGGGCGCCCGCATCGAGGTCTTCCGCGACTGAGGAAGGACCCCGTGCGGACGCCCCCTAGCGTTCCTGGTCGGTGGGGCGGACCAGCACCTCGTTGACGGCGACGTGCGGCGGCTGGGTGACGACGTAGACGATCGCCCGGGCGACGTCGTCGGCCTGCAGGGTGCGCATGCTCGCGGCCATCTGCCGGGAGGCCTCGCGCGCCTCGGGCTGGGTGATGTGGCTGGACAGCTCGGTGGCCACCGCGCCCGGCTCGACCAGCGAGATCCGCACGCCGCGGGCGGTGACCTCCTGGCGCAGCGACTCGCTGAACGCGTTCACCGCCCACTTGCTGGCGTTGTAGACCCCGGCTCCCTTGCGGGCGCTCCGGCCCGCGACGCTGGAGATGTTCACGACGTCGCCGGAGCCCTGCTCGAGCATCCCGTCGATCGCCGCGTGGGTCATGTAGAGGACGCCCATCACGTTGGTCTGCACCATCCGGCGCCAGTCCTCCGGGTCCGCGCCGACGATCGTGCCGAGCAGCATCACGCCGGCGTTGTTCACCAGGACGTCGAGCCCGCCGAGTTCCTCCCGGGTCCGGCGGACGGCGTCGGCGCAGGAGGCCTCGTCGGTGACGTCGAGGTCGAGCGGGAGCACCCGGGTGCCGGCGTCGCGCAGCTTGCCCGCCAGCGCGTCGAGCCGGTCGCGGCGCCGCGCGCCGATCGCCACCGCGGCGCCGGCCTCGGCCAGGGCGACGGCGGTGGCCTCCCCGATGCCGGACGACGCGCCGGTGACCAGCGCGACCCTGCCCTCGAGCGGACGGGTGACCTCGGTCATGCGTGCTCTCCCTCCCGGGCCGCGCCGCGCGGACCCGCGCCCCAGCCTCGCCGATCCGGCCCGGCCCGGCGCGCGGGGGTCAGGTGAGGCGGACGCCGAACCCGCGGACCGCCAGCCGCAGCAGCACCGGCCCGGGCCGCAGCAGGTCGCTGACGCGCGCCGCGGCCGCCTGCTCCAGCGCGCCCACCAGGCGGGTGTAGTCGTCCGGCCCCCGGCGCCGGGCCCGGTCCAGGCGGACGGCGTTGGCCCACACCTTGCGCCGCGACTCGCGCAGGAACACCTGGCTGGCGGTGCGGTTGGCCGGGGAGAGCACCCGGTCGAGGCGGGTGCGGCGGCCGCCGGCCCGGTGCAGCTCGGCGTCCTCCGCGGCCACCCGGGCGGACAGCACCCGGTCGATCCGCTCGTGGTCGCGGCGCCGCCGGGCGAGCACCGCGGGGTCGTCGAAGTGGGCCACCGGGATGACCCGGACCAGCGACTGCGGCAGGTCGAAGTTGATGTGCGCGTTCATGCCCAGCAGCACGTGCGCCTCCGGCGGCAGCGCCGGCCGGGCCCCGAGGGCCAGCCGCCACGGCCGGGGCGGTGCGGCCGGGTCGCGACGGTGGGCGGCGAGCGCGTCGAGGTAGAGACCGGCGAAGTCGACGTCCCACTCCTCGACCCAGGACGGGTCCTCGAACTCGCCGCCGCGGATGGCCGCGGCGACCGCCTGCGTCGTCCGCAGGTAGACGCCGTGGAAGAAGCGGGCCGGGTCGCCGTCGGCCTCCAGGGGCGCCTGGAGGTCGGCCATGTGCCCGATCAGCGCCGCGACGCCCGTGTCCACGCCGCTGACCATGGCGGGCTCAGATGAGTGCGTCCAGACCCTCGTCCGGCGGGAGGGTCAGCGCGGCGTCCACCGGCGGCCGGTGCGGCTGGTCCAGGCCCCGCATGCGGGCCGCGTGCAGGGCCAGCAGCAGGTTCAGCCGCAGCGTCGGGTCGGTGGTGAAGGGGCCGAGCAGCCGCTCCAGCTTCCCGATCCGATACCGCATGGTGTTGTAGTGGAAGTGCAGCCGCCGGGCCGACTCCGCCACGTTGAGGTTGGTCTCCAGCAGCACCCGCAGCGTCTCGCGCAGGTCGGCCGAGTCCGGGTCGGCGGCGTCGGCCAGGGACCCCAGCACCTCGTCGACGTAGTTGCGCAGCTCGGTGCTGTCCGGGATGAGCGACAGCAGCCGGAAGACGCCCAGCTGGTCGAAGTGGGTCACCGCCTGCGCCCCGTGGATCTCCTGCCCCACGCTCAGCGCCCGCGACGCCTGCTGGTGCGCCTCCCCCAGCGCCGACAGCGAGCCCGCCGTCCGGCCGATGCCGGTGCCCAGCACCCGGCCGACGCGGCGCACCCGGGCGTTGACCCGCGAGGTCACCGCCGACACCAGTGCGGTGATCTCCTCCGGCGTGCGCCCGTCCAGCGGGAGCACGGTGACGATCTCGGTGGACAGCCCGGCGACCGCCGCGCCGGACACCTCCGACTCCAGCGCCGAGCGCCAGCCGTCGGCCAGCCGGTCGAGGACGTCGAGGGCGCGGGTCGGGTCGGCCTGCGGGTCGGCGGCGGTCTCGGTCGCGGTCACCAGGACGACGACCGGCCCGTCCAGCCGCCACCCGAAGGACCGGGTCTGCGCCAGCGCCCGCTCGGTGTGCCGCAGCGACCCGGCGACCAGCCGGCGGACCAGGTCGCCCTGGAAGCGCAGCTCGACGGAGTGCACGGCCTGCTGCCGGATGACCGACAGGGCCGAGACCACCGCCGCGCGCTCCAGCACGCCGCCGGCGCCGACCATCATCGGCCCGGACCGGTGGACGGCGACCAGCCAGCCGTGCCGCTGGTCGCCGGCCATGATCGGCGCGACCGCGTACTCCCCCACCCCGCCGGGCAGCTCGTGGTGCCCGGGCACCAGCAGGATGCCGTCGGCCGGGGAGAGGTCGGCGTCGGCGAGCACGTCGGCCGGGGTCACCACCGTCTGGTCGGCGCGCAGCCCCGACAGCCGGCGCGAGGGCGCCATGAGCGCCAGCTCGTCCTCGGCCTCGGCGTCCAGCAGCCACAGCCAGTCGCTGATCTCGGCGACGTCCTCGGCCGGGCCGGCGGTGGTGACGATCTCGCGGTCGGGCCCCAGGCCCAGGACGGCGGCGCCGTCGAGCGCGTGCGCGAGCTGCTCGGTCACCTCGGCCAGCCCGCCGCCGCTGAGCGCGACGTCGATGAACTGGTCGTGCATGCGGTAGGAGAGCGCCAGCGCCTCGCTCTGCTTGCCGACGACCGCGCCGAGCACCTCGGAGACCAGCTCCTCGGTGCGGGCCCCGGCGGCCAGCGCGAGCACCGGGAAAGACCGCCGGTCGGCCTCGACGAGCACCTCGTCGGGCACCGGTGGGGGGCCCTCGCCGCGGCGGAAGGCCAGGGCCGTGGTGCCCATGGAGTCCAGCCGCTCGACGAGCGCGCGGTAGTTGGCCGCGTCGGCCGGCGGCAGCCGCGCCCCGAGGACGACGAGGACGTCGGGGCCGGCCACGGCCAGCGGGTCGGCCGGGTCGTCGACGACCATGTGGCGGAGCACCCGGTCCAGCCCGCGGGCGCCGGCGACGACCTCGGTGCCCTCGAGCGCGGGCAGCTGCAGCGCCTCCTCGAGGGTCAGGCCCATGCGCTCGAGCCAGCTGGGCCGCTCCGGTCGGTTCTCGGTCACCGGCGCCTCCGTTGCCGACAGGGGGCGACGAATCGGAGTCGCACCATCACTCATCGTTCGGGCGGGCGGCGTGGCCTCACTGTGGGTCACGGCATCCACTGTCCCAGTCGCCCTTCCCTCTGGCCATACCACGGCATCCTGTCAGGAGTGCCCGGACCAAGGACCCCATTCTTGGCGACTTCCGCCATACAGGGGCATGCGACGCGCCGCTTAGGTTCGACTCCCGGATCCATTTCCGCCCGCTGGATGGTAGGCCGACCACCGCACCGCGGTGCCGCCGAGTCCCTCCGGTGGAGGGAGCGGCGCCGGGCGGGGGGTCTCGAGCCACGGTTCCTCCCGTAGCTCCCACGGTGAAGAGGCCGCCATGCGCACCATCGACGAGACCGCCGGCCCGGGCGACACGCGCCCCGGAGCCCCGACCTCCCCGCGCGGCCGCGCCGCTCGGGCCGGAGTGCCGACCATCCCCCTCCCCCGGGAGTCGGCCCAGGCAACCGCCCGCACCGCCCGTCCCGCGCGCGCAGCCACGGCGGTCCCCGCGTCCGCCAGCACCGGTGTCGCCGACCTGCTCCGCGGTCCGGTGCGCCCGGCGCGGGTGCTGATGAGCGTTCCCGCCGCGGTGTACCTGTACGTCCCCACCGATCGCGGCGGCGACGTCGTCGGCGTCCTCACCAGTGACGCGGCCCGGTTGCCCCTGGGCTGCGTGCTCTTCCGCCCGAGCAACGGCCGGCCCCTCGTGGCCCTGCCCAGTGACGCACCGGCCGAGGTCGGGGGCGGCCGGATCGTCGTCGGCGACCTCGCGGTCAGCGCGGCCGCGTGGTGGGACCCGCGCCCCCGGCTGCCCAGCACCCGCCCCGCCCTGCTGCCCGAGGGCGTCCGCCAGCTCCGCAACGCGCTCTACGGCGAGGGCGTCCCGCACAGCGCGTTCACCCTGCCCGGCCTGCCGGCCGGTCCGGGCGGCCCGCTGGCCGCGCTGCGCGGCGCCGTCCGCCGGGCCGACCTGGACGCGGCCCTGCGCACCGCCGCCCGGCTGGTCGGCCTGGGCCCGGGGCTGACCCCGGCCGGGGACGACGTCATGGCCGGGACCATGGCCGGGCTGGTGCTGCTCGGCCACCCCGCGGCCGAGCGGTTCGCCGCGGGCGTCTACGCCCTCGCCGCGGGGCGCACCACCGAGCTCTCGCGGGCGCTGCTGCGGCACGCCGCCGCGGGCCGGGTCAGCGGCGAGTACGCCGCCGTCCTGCACGGCCTGGTCGGCGAGCGGCCGCTGGGCCCGGCGATCGCCGGGCTGCTGGCCACCGGGTCCACCAGCGGCCGGGCCATGGCGCTCGGCCTGTGCACCGCGATCGACCTGGTCGACCGCACGACCCGCCACCGCTAAGCCGACGCGACGAGGCCCTCCCCGGCGGACCGGGGAGGGCCTCGTCGCGTCAGATGCGGCAGGCGTGGATGCTGGTGACGAGGATCGCCCGGGCGCCGAGCTCCCACAGCTCGTCCATCACGCGGTTGGTCTCGGTCTGCGCCACCATCGCCCGCACCGCCGACCAGCCCTCGGTCTGCAGCGGGCTGACCGTCGGGCCCTCGAGGCCGGGGGTCAGCGCGGTCGCCTTCTCCAGCAGCTCGTTGGGGCAGTCGTAGTCGAGCATCACGTACTGCCGGGCCACCAGCACACCGCGCAGCCGGCGGCGCAGCTGGGCCACCGCCGGGATCTCCTCCGCACCCGCCCGCCGGACCAGGATCGCCTCGCTGGTCAGCACCGGCTCGCCGATGATGTGCAGCCCCGCGGCGCGCAGCGTCGTCCCGGTCTCCACGACGTCGCAGACGGCGTCGGCCACGCCCAGCCGGCAGGCGGTCTCCACCGCGCCGTCGAGCTTCACCACGCCCGCGCGGATGCCCTGGTCGTCCAGGTACCGCTGCAGCAGGACCGGGTACGCGGTGGCGATGCGCTTGCCCGCCAGCTGCTCGACGCTGCCGATGCCGGACTCGACCGGGGTGGCGAACCGGAAGGACGAGCGGCCGAAGCCCAGCGGCATGACCTCGACGGCGGCGGCACCCTCCCCGTCGGCGGGGGCGGTCTCCAGCAGCATGTCGCGGCCGGTGATACCGACGTCGAGCGTGCCGGCGGCCACGTAGACGGCGATGTCACGGGGCCGCAGGTAGAAGAACTCGGTGTCGCTGTCGGGGTCGTAGACGGCGAGGTCCTTGGTGCTCCGCCGCTGCCGGTACCCGCTCTCGGCGAGCATGGCGGCCGCGGGCTCACTCAGGACGCCCTTGTTCGGCACGGCGATGCGCAGCACGGGGGGTCTCCTCGGGAGGTCGGTGGGGTCGAGCGTGGATCGGAGGTGGGCCGCTTCAGAGGTGGGCGTAGACGTCGTCCAGCGTCAGACCGCGGGCCAGCATGAGGACCTGCACCCGGTAGAGCAGCTGGCTGATCTCCTCCGCCGTCCGGACCTCGCCCTCGTGCTCGGCGGCCATCCAGGACTCCGCGGCCTCCTCGACGACCTTCTTGCCGGCCGCGTGCACCCCGTCGCGGACCGCCGTGACCGTGCCGGAGGCGGGGTCACCGGCGGCCACCTTGGCGGCGAGCTCGGCGAACAGCGAGTCGAAGGTCTTCACGCGCGACTCCCGTCGGCGGCCGGGGTGACGGTGAAGCCGGTGGGCCGCGAGGGCCCGCGCAGCGAGCGGAGGGTGAGCGCGGTGGCCAGCGCGGCGACCGTCGCCTCGAAGCCCTTGTCCTCGGCGGAGCCGGGCAGTCCGGCGCGGTCGCGCGCCTGCTGCTCGGTGTCGCAGGTGAGGACGCCGTTGCCGACCGGCGTGCCGGCGTCGAGGGCCACCCGGGTGAGGCCGGCGGTGACCGCGTCGCACACGTACTCGAAGTGCGGCGTCCCGCCACGGATGACCACGCCCAGCGCGACGACGGCGTCGTGCCGCTCGGTCAGCGCCTGGGCGACCACCGGCAACTCCACCGCACCGGGCACCCGGACGACGGTCGGCTCGGGGATGCCGCAGGCGGCGGCCGCGGCGACCGCGCGGTCCAGGAGCGCGCCGGTGATCTCGGCGTGCCAGGTGGTCGCGACGATGCCGAGGGTCAGGCCCGCGGCCTCGACCGGCTGCGCCTCGGGGGCGCCCTTCCCGCTCACGCGGCCTCCTCGCCGGCGCTCGTCGGACGCGTTCGCGGGCCCACTGCCATGCCCATCGGTGAACTCGCGCGCTCGTTCACAGCTTCTGCTCCTGCTGGCGGAGGGGCACGTCGGTGCCCGGGACGGTGGGGACGTCGGCCGGACCGGACTCGGTCTCGGGCTCGATGATGTCGAGGAGGTGGCCCATCCGGTCGCGCTTGGTCTTGAGGTAGGCCAGGTTCTCCGCGGTGACGTGGCTGGGCAGCGGCACCCGGCCGGTGATCTTCAGCCCGTAGCCCTCCAGCCCGGCCCGCTTGGCCGGGTTGTTGGTGAGCAGCCGCATGGTGTGCACGCCCAGGTCGACCAGGATCTGCGCCCCGGTGCCGTAGTCGCGGGCGTCGGCGGGCAGCCCCAGGTCGAGGTTGGCGTCGACGGTGTCCACCCCGGCGTCCTGCAGCTGGTAGGCCTGCAGCTTGTGCAGCAGGCCGATGCCCCGGCCCTCGTGCCCGCGGATGTAGAGGACGACGCCGCGGCCCTCCTGGGCGACCGCGGCCAGGGCCGCCTGCAGCTGCGGCCCGCAGTCGCAGCGCAGCGAGCCGAACACGTCGCCGGTCAGGCACTCGGAGTGGACGCGGACCAGCACGTCCTCCCCCTCGGCGAGGTCGCCGTAGACGAAGGCGACGTGCTCGCGCTCGTCGTAGGAGGAGCGGTAGCCCACCGCGGTGAACAGGCCCGGGGCCAGCGGCACGGCGGCCTCGGCGACCCGCTCCACGAGCTTGTCGAACCGCTTGCGGTAGGCGATCAGGTCCGCGATCGACACCAGCGGCAGGTCGTGCTCGTCGGCGAAGATCCGCAGCTCCTCCCCGCGGGCCATGCCGGTGGGGTCCTTCTCGCTGACCAGCTCGCAGAGCGTCCCGGAGGGGCGCAGCCCGGCCAGCACCGCCAGGTCCACGGCCGCCTCGGTGTGCCCGGGCCGGCGCAGCACCCCGCCGTCCCGGGCCCGCAGCGGCACGATGTGCCCGGGCCGGGCGAGGTCGGTGGGGTCGGTGTCCGCGTCGGCCAGCAGCCGGATGGTGTGCGCCCGGTCCGACGCGGAGATGCCGGTGGTGATGCCCTCGCGGGCGTCGACGGTCACCGTGTAGGCGGTGCCCCGGCGGTCCTGGTTGACCCGGAACATCGGCGGCAGGTCCAGCCGGTCGGCGTCGGCCTCGGTGACGGCCACGCAGATGTAGCCGGAGGTGTAGCGGACCATGAACGCCACCAGTTCCGGCGTGGCCAGCTCCGAGGCGAAGATCAGGTCGCCCTCGTTCTCCCGGTCCTCGTCGTCGATCACCACCACCGGGCGGCCGTCCTTGATGGCGGCGATGGCGGCCTCGATGGTGTCCAGGCGTGTGCTGGGCTCGCTCACCGGCGTGCTCCCAACAGACGTTCCACGTACTTGGCGACCACGTCGACCTCCAGGTTGACCGGACTCCCCGGAGGCACCGCGCCGAGCGTGGTCTCGCGCAGGGTGGTGGGGATGAGGCTGATCTCGAACCACGGCTCGGGGTCGTCGACGGCGCTGACCGCGCTCACCGTGAGGGAGACGCCGTCGACGGCGACCGAGCCCTTCTCGACCACGTAGCGGGCCAGCTCGCCGGGCAGCGCGACCCGGACGACCTCCCAGTGCTCGCTGGGGGTCCGGGCGAGCACGGTGCCCACACCGTCCACGTGGCCCTGCACCAGGTGGCCGCCGAGCCGGGTCTGCGGGGTCACGGCGCGCTCGAGGTTCACCGGGTCACCGGCGCCCAGCGCGCCGAGGCTGCTGCGGCGGAGGGTCTCGGCCATGACGTCGGTGGCCCACACGTCGCCGTCCACGCCGGTGACGGTGAGGCAGACGCCGTTGACCGCGATCGAGTCACCCAGCGCCACCCCCTCCAGCGCCCGGCGCGCACGGATCTGCAGCCGGGCGGCGTCCTCCTGGTCCTCGCGGACGAGCAGGGTGCCGATCTCCTCGACGATCCCGGTGAACACGATCAACTCCCTCCGGTCGCGCCCGGGCTGTCCGCGGACCGACGTGCACCAGTGTGCCGGTTCGGTCGCAGCCGGATGCCGACGTCCCCGCCCAGGAGGGTGACGTCGACGACCGACAGGGTCAGCGCCTCCCCGATCGAGGTGATTCCCAGGTCGCCGACGAGGGACGCACCGGCCCCGAGCAGCTTGGGCGCCAGGTGGACGACGGCCTCGTCGACCAGGCCCTCGCGCAGGAACGCCGAGGCCAGCGTGGGGCCGCCCTCGAGCAGCACCCGGCGCACGTCGCGGTCGAACAGCTCGGCCAGCAGGTCGCGCGGCCCGGCCGCGGCGCTGACCAGCGTCGGGGCGGCGCCGTCGAGGACGCGGGCGGTGCGCGGCAGCCGGCCGCGGCGGTCGAGGACCACCCGCAGCGGCTGCCGGCCGGCGGCCGGGTGGCCGGGTGGCAACTCGGCGTCGCGGACGGTCAGCTGCGGGTCGTCGGCCAGCGCGGTGCCCGAGCCGACGACGACGGCGTCGCAGGTGGCGCGCAGCCGGTGGACGGCGGCTCGCGCCTCCGGTCCGGTGACCCAGCGGCTGCTGCCGTCGGCGGCGGCCACCCGGCCGTCGAGCGTGCCGGCGGCCTTCCACACGACGTACGGCCGGCGCTCCCGGACGCCGGTGAGCCACGCGGCCAGCGCGCCCTCCTCCGCCGCGGCCTGCTCGACCCCGAGCTCGACGGCGACCCCGGCGTCGCGCAGCTGCTGCGCCCCGCCGCCGGCCAGCTCGGTCGGCTCGGGGACGGCGACGACGACCCGCGCGATCCCCGCGGCGAGCAGGGCGTCGGCGCAGGGGCCGGTGCGGCCGGTGTGCGCGCAGGGCTCGAGGGTGACCACGGCGGTGCCCCCGCGGGCCCGCTCCCCGGCCGCGGCCAGGGCCTGCACCTCGGCGTGCGGGCCGCCGGGCGGGGCGGTGGCGCCCTCCCCCACCGGCGTCCCGTCGGCGGCCAGGACGACGGCGCCGACGGGCGGGTTGGGGCTGGTCGTGCCGAGGACCGCGGCGCCGAGCTCGCGGGCACGGGCCATGGCGCTGCGCTCGGCCGGGGTGGCCGTCACCCCGTCATCGCCGCGGCGGCCTGCGCGCGCAGACCGGCGATGGCGCGCGCGGGGTCCTCGGCGCCGTAGACCGCCGACCCGGCGACGAACACGTCGGCACCGGCCGCGGCGGCCTGCTCGATGGTGTCGGCGTTGATCCCGCCGTCCACCTCGACGAGCAGCGTCAGGTGCCCGGTGTCGACCAGCTCGCGGGCGCGGCGCACCTTGGGCAGCACCTCGGCCAGGAACTCCTGGCCGCCGAAGCCGGGCTCGACGGTCATGACCAGCAGGGTGTCGAAGTCCGGGAGCACGTCGAGGTACTCCTCGAGCGGGGTGCCCGGCTTGAGCGCCAGCCCGGCCAGCGCCCCGGCGGCGCGCAGGTCGCGGGCGACCGCACGCGGGTCGGTGCACGCCTCGGCGTGGACGGTGACGTTGCGCGCGCCCGCTTCGGCGTAGCCCGGGGCCCACCGCTCCGGGTGCTCGATCATCAGGTGGCAGTCGAGCGGCACCGGGCTGACCGCCTGGAGCGCCTGGAGGACCGGCAGGCCGAAGGTCAGGTTGGGCACGAAGTGCGCGTCCATGACGTCGAAGTGCAGCCAGTCGGCGTCGGCCACCCGGTGCGCCTCCTCGCCGAGGCGGGCGAAGTCCGCCGACAGCAGGCTGGGCGCGATCATCGGGGTGCGGGACACGTCTGCGGAGTCTAAGCGGCGGCGGGGCGGCCTCCGGCCCCGGCGCAGGTCAGGGCCGGGCGCGGGACCGCCGCACCCACAGGCCCCCGGCGACGCCGGCGACCAGCAGCACGCCCAGGGCGACCAGCCAGCCGGCGCCGACGCCGCCGTCGTCCTCCTCCTCGACCGCCGGTGTGGTGGCGGTGGCGGCCGTCTCCTCCGCCGACGTCTCCGGCGCCGCGGAGGTGGTGGCCCCGGCCGCGGGTGGGGACGCCGGGGCCGGGGCGCCCGGCGCGACGGTCAGGACGGGGGCCGGCTGCTCGGGCTCGGGCGCACCCGGCGCGGCCTGCTCGATCCACGCGTCCTCGGTGCCGTCGGCGTAGCTCTGGATCGTGGGGAAGACCAGCTCGGTGACCCCGGCGGGCAGCTGCGCCACGGTGACCGCGAACTGGGCGTCCTCCCCGGAGGGCAGCGGCGGCCCGCCCACCTCGAAACCGTCCGCGGTCGCGGTGAGCGCCCAGCCGGCCGGCCCGGAGGCGAGCGAGACGGTGGCCGGGTCGATGCCGGCGGGCAGCTGCGTGCGCAGGCCGGCGACGCCGGACGGGTTCTCGGCCGCGCCGGAGAAGGTCACCGTCACCGGCCCGGTGCCGGCGGTGGCGCCCGGCGCGCTCACCTCGACGTGCGCGGCCGCCGTCCCGGTGCCGACGGCGAGCAGGACGGCGGTCAGGACACCGGTGGCCAGGGGGCGGCGCACGGCCGCGCTGCGGGTCGTCACGGGGCTGTAGTCGTCCCCCGGGGCCCGCTGGTTCCCGGCGGACGGCCCCGCCCCGGCTCAGGAAGCGGAACGCGGGAGTCCCACGATGTCGGCGGGCGGACCTAGCCTGACCCCGTGGGACGCACTCCCTCGAGCCGGTACTCCGGCACCGGCCACGGCCGGATCTCCGTGGCGGCCTCCGTCACGCGCTTCACCGTCGCCGGTGTGGTGGCGACGCTCGCGCTGTCCCTGCTGATCGCCTCCCTGTCCCGGCGGGCCGGCGTCGAGGAGGGGATCCGGTCGGCCGAGCGGGTGGCCCGGGTCGTCGGCCACGGCGTGGTCGCGCCGCTGCTGACCCCGGAGCTGCGCAGCGGGGACGCGCAGGCCGCCGCTCGGCTGGGCACGGCCGTCGCCGCGGTCGCCGCGTCGGGCCCGGTGAGCCGGATCGAGGTCATCGACGGCCGCGGCCGGGTGCTGTGGTCCGACGAGCCGCGGGTGGTGGGCGTGGTCGCGCCGCTCGACGGGCTGGAGCGCGCCGCGCTGGAGGACGGCACGGTCGGTTCGCACGTCACCGACCTGACCGCGCCGCAGAACCGCTTCGAGTCGCCCGACCGGGCCCTCCTCGAGGTGCACGTGGGGGTGCGCGACGCGGCGGGGCGGCGGCTGCTGGTCAAGGTCTACCAGGGCTACGACGTCGTGCAGGACTCCGCGCGGGCGGCCTACATGCGGTTCGCCCCCGCCGCCCTCGGCGCACTGCTGCTGCTGCAGGCGGTGCAGATACCGATCGCCTGGCACCTCGCCCGTCGGCTGCGCCGCCACCAGGAGGCCGAGACCCGGCTGCTGCAGTCGGTCGTCGACGCCTCCGAGGACGAGCGCCGGCGGATCGCGGCCGAGGTGCACGACGGCGTCGTGCAGGACCTCACCGGGCTCACCTACGACCTCGACGTCGCCCGGCTGCACGCCGCCGGCGCCGAGCCCGAGCTGATCGCCCGCACCGCCGAGCGGGTGCGGCAGAGCGTGACCGAGCTGCGCTCGCTACTGGTCGACCTCAACCCGCCGCGGCTGCCGGAGGCGGGCCTGGCGCCCGCGCTGGCCGTCCTGGCGGAGGGTCTGGAACGGGAGGGCCTCACCGTGCACCTGGACGCCGCGGCCGCCGACGACCTGCCGGAACCGGTCGCCTCGCTCCTCTACCGCGCCGCCCTCGAGGCGCTGCGGAACGTGCGGTCGCACAGCGAGGCCGGCCGGGTCGCCGTCGTCGTCAGCCGGACGCCGACCGAGGCCGTGCTCAGCGTCGACGACGACGGCCGCGGGATGGACCGGGTCGGCCTGGCCGCCAGCAGCGTCCGCGGCCACCTCGGCCTGCGCACCCTGGAGGACCGCCTGCAGGCCGCGGGCGGCGCGCTGACCATCGCCAGTGCGCCGGGGCAGGGCACCCGGGTCCTGGCCCAGGTCCCGCTCGACGGAGCCGCGGTGCTCCCCCGGGGCGCGGAGGCACCCTCCTCCGTCGGGGTCGCCCGGTGATCCGGGTGCTGGTGGTCGACGACCACACCGTGGTCCGCCGGGGGCTGACCCACCTGCTGGGCACCGCTGCCGACATGGAGTGCGTCGGGGAGGCGGCCGACGGCGACCAGGCGCTGGTCATGATCGCCGAGCACCGGCCCGACGTCGTCCTGCTGGACCTGTCGATGCCCGGTGCGGACGGCGTCGCGGTGATCCGCCGGCTGCGGTCCCTCGGGGACCTGACGCGGGTGCTCGTGCTCACCTCGTTCAGCGACGCCGGGCTGGTCCTCGACGCCGTCTCGGCCGGCGCCGACGGCTACCTGCTCAAGCAGGCGCGGGCCGAGCAGATCCTCGACGGCATCCGCACCGTCGCGACCGGGGGCGCGCCGGTCGACCCGGCCGTGGCCCGCTCGCTGCTGCGCGACGTCCGGGACCGCGGCGCGGGGCCGGCGGTGCCGCTCACCGACCGGGAGACCGAGGTGCTGGAGCTGATCCGGCTGGGCTACCCGAACCGGCTGATCGCCCGCCGGCTGGCCATCAGCGAGCGCACCGTCAAGGTGCACGTCACGCACATCTTCCAGCGGATCGGCGTGGCCGACCGCACGCAGGCCGCGCTGTGGGCCGAGCGCAACCTGCGGCCCACGCGGGGCTGACCGGAGGCGGCCGTCAGCGGGTGCGGCGCAGCAGCGCCATGAACATCGCGTCGGTGCCGTGCCGGTGCGGCCACAGCTGCCCGTACCGGCCGCGGGCGACCCCGGGGACGTCGGGCAGCAGCGGGGCCACCGGCAGCACCTCGACGTCGTCGCGGGCGGCCGCGGCGTCGGCGACCGCCACGGTCTCGGCCGCGTGCGGGGAGCAGGTCACGTAGGCCACCACGCCCCCAGGCCGCACCGACTCCAGCGCGGCGGCCAGCAGCGCCGTCTGCAGCTCGACCAGCGGGGGGACGTCCGCGGGCGTCCGCCGCCAGCGGACCTCGGGACGGCGGCGCAGCGCGCCCAGCCCGGTGCACGGGGCGTCGAGCAGCACCCGGTCGAAGGCGGCGGCCGGCCACGGCGGACGGCGGCCGTCGGCGACGAGCACCTCGACGTCGTCCTCGGCGGCCAGCGCCTGCCGCACCAGCTCGGCGCGGTGCGGCGAGCGGTCGGCGGCGGTCAGCCGCACGCCCTCGGGACGCACCGCGGCGAGCAGGGACGCCTTCCCGCCGGGGCCGGCGCACACGTCCAGCCAGGCCGCGTCGGGGCCCTCCAGCGGCGCGCGGGCCAGCAGCAGCGCGGCCAGCTGGCTGCCCTCGTCCTGGACGCCGGCGGTCCCGGCGCGGACCGAGGGCACCCGCCCGGGGTCGCCGCCGCCCAGCCGGACGGCGTAGGGCGACCACGGCCCCGGCGTGCCGCCGGACTCCTCGACCAGCCGGTCGCGAGCCACCCGGCGGGCCACCAGGTGCACCTCGGGCGCCGCGTCGTCGGCGAGCAGCGCCGGCTCGAGCTCGGCGGCGTCGGAGGAGTCGTCTCCCCCGAGGGCCTCCCGCCAGGCCTGCACGATCCAGCCGGGGTGGTCGGTGGCCAGGGCCAGCCGATGCTCCTCGTCGCCGCCGAGCCGCTCGAGCCAGGCCGCGCGGTCGCCGCCGGCGGCCACCTTGCGCAGCACCGCGTTCACCAGCCCGGAGGCCCCGGCGCCGACGACGGCCCGCGTCAGGTCGACGGTGGTGGCGACCGCCGCGTGCGCGGGCACCCGCAGGTCGAGCAGCTGGTGGGCGCCCAGGCGCAGCAGGTCGAGCACCCGCGGGTCGAGGTCGGCCAGCGGCCGGTCGACCAGCCCGGCCAGCACCGCGTCGAGGGTGCCCCGGGCGCGCAGGGTGCCGTAGGTCAGCTGGGTGGCGAAGCCGGCGTCGCGCGGGTCGAGCTCGCGCTCGCGCAGCAGCTGGGGCAGCAGCAGGTTGGCGTAGGCCTCGCGGGAGGACACCGCGTCCAGGACGTCGTAGGCGGTCAGCCGCGCCCCGTCGAGCTGCGGCCGGGGCGCCCGCCGTCCGTCGCGCCGTCCCGGCCGCGGCCGGCCCGGCCGGCGTGGGGGCCGCGTCATCCGACCCGCTCGCCGGGGGCCGGGCGGGCGCCCCGGGCCCAGTCGGCGGCCGGCAGCACGCGCTTGCCGGCCGGCTGCACGTCGCCCAGGCGCACCGCGCCGCGGCCGGTGCCGACCAGCACGCCGGTGGACCCCACCGACAGCTCCCCGGGCGCGAGGCCCAGCGACGACGGCAGCGGCTCGACCGGGCCCAGCCGCAGGCGGTCGCCGCGCCAGGTGGTCCAGGCGCCGGGCGCCGGCGTCACCCCGCGGACCCGGCGGTCGACGACGTGCGCCGGCAGCGCCCAGTCGACGCGGGCGTCAGCCGGCTCGATGCGCGGCGCCAGGCTGACCCCCTCGGCCGGCTGCGGCTCGGGCGCGAGCGTGCCGGCCTCGATGCCGTCGAGCGTGGCCAGCAGCAGGCGGGCGCCGCTGACGGCCAGCCGGCCCAGCAGGTCGCCGGCGGTGTCCCGCGGCGCGATCGGCTCGGTGACCACGCCGTAGACCGGCCCGGTGTCGAGGCCGGCCTCCAGGCGGAAGGTCGACGCTCCGGTGACCTCGTCGCCGGCCATGACCGCGTGCTGCACCGGCGCCGCGCCGCGCCAGGCGGGCAGCAGCGAGAAGTGCAGGTTGACCCAGCCGTGGCGCGGCAGGTCCAGCGCCGCCTGCGGCACCAGGGCGCCGTAGGCGACGACCGGCGCGCAGTCGACGGCGAGGTCGGCGAGCTGCTGGAGGAACTCGGGCTCGCGGGGCGAGCGGGGCTGCAGCACCGGCACGCCGGCGGCGTCGGCCCGCTCGGCGACCGGGGAGCGGCTCACCGTGCGGCCACGCCCGGAGCGGGCGTCGGGCCGGGTGAGGACGGCGGCGACCTCGTGCGCGGAGTCGAGCAACAGGTCCAGGGCGGGGACGGCGACGTCCGGCGTCCCGGCGAAGAGGAGCCTCAGTGGGGGCTCACCTCCACGTGCGGCACCCAGGCCTCCATGCCCGTCCACTCGGCCGCGGCGATCTCGGCCAGCGCGGCCGCGCGGGCGGCGTCGGCCAGCCGGTCGACGAAGAGCACGCCGTCGAGGTGGTCGACCTCGTGCTGTACCGCGCGGGCCAGCAGGTGCGAGCCCTCGACCCGGATCGGCTCGCCGTGCAGGTCGAACCCGGTCGCGGCGACGTACAGGTGCCGGCGGCAGTCGTAGGCGAACCCCGGGATCGACAGGCACCCCTCGGGGCCCTCCTGGGTCTCCTCCCCCACCGGGGTCACGACCGGGTTGACCAGGTGGCCGAGCTCGCCGTCGACGAGCCAGGTGAACACCCGCAGGCCGACGCCGATCTGCGGAGCGGCCAGCCCCGCGCCACCGGCGGCGAGCATCGTGTCGGTCAGGTCGGCGACCAGGCCGCGCAGCTCCTTGTCGAAGTCGACGACGGGCGCGGCCGGCGTGCGCAGGACGGGGTCGCCGTAGAGCCGGATGGGGGTGACGCTCACCGGTCGATCCTAGGTGGCGCCCGAGCCGCACTCGACGCGCCGGACCGGGTTCGGGACCGAGCGGGTCCGGAAGTACTCGTCCCGGGCGGCCCTGGTGCGTAGCCTCGGAGCGCCCTCCATCACGCCGAACGAGCGAGAAGCACGGTCTGCCCACCTGACGTCGACGCGCCGCTGTCCAGCGGTCACCGCGCGTCCGCTCCGAGGGGGAACTCTGTGACCTCGATGATGTCCAGGCGCAGCTTCCTGCGCTCCGTGGGTGTGGCCGGCGGAGCCGGTGTCCTGTTCGAGACCATGGGTGTCCTCGGGCTGGCGCCCACCCCCGCCGCGGCGGACGCGGACTTCCAGGCACCTCGGCGGTCCGACTTCACGCTCACCGGCCGCTCCAGCAAGAAGGTCCTCGTCCTGGGGGCCGGGATCGCCGGGTTGACGACCGCCTACGAGCTGGGCAAGGCGGGTTACGACTGCGTGGTGCTGGAGGCCAAGGACCGGCCGGGGGGCCGGAGCTGGACCGTGCGGAACGGGAGCACGGAACGTGACCTCGACGGGCACACGCAGACGGCGTCCTTCGCCGACGGCCAGTACCTGAACGCGGGGGCGGCTCGCATCGCCCAGTGGATGGTCACCCTCGACTACTGCCGCGAGCTCGGCGTGGCGATCGAGCCGTTCGCGAACCAGAACGCCGACGCCTTCATCTACCACCAGGGTTCCGCGGCGCAGGCCGGCACGCCCATCCGCTTCCGGACGGCCCGGGCCGACGTGTACGGCTACGTCTCGGAGCTGCTGGCCAAGGCCACGGACCAGGGTGCGCTGGACGCCGAGTTGAGCGCCGCGGACAAGGACCGCCTCCTGGACTTCCTGCGGGGCTTCGGTGCCATCGGCGGCAGGACGGACGGGTGGGCGTACACCGGGACCGACCGGCGGGGGTACGTGGTGGATCCGGGCGCCGGGAACCAGGCCGGGGTGGTCGCCGGCCCGCCGCCCTCCCTGGCCGACGTGCTCGCCAGCGGGTTCGGCCGCGAGTTCTTCTTCGAGCTCGAGTACGGCCAGGCGATGATGATGTTCCAGCCGGTCGGCGGCATGGACCGCATCGTCGACGCGCTGCAGCGGGCCGTGGGAGCCGACCGGCTGCGGTACCGGTGCGAGGTCGTAGGGGTGACCGATCTGCCCGACGGCGTGGAGGTCGTCTACCGCGACGCCGCCGGCCGACAGCAGGTCGAGCGTGCCGACTTCTGCGTGGCGACGCTGCCGCCGCACCTCATGGCCCGCATCCCGACCAACCTCGCCCCCTCGGTGCAGGCCGCGCTCACCCGGCCGCGGCCGCTGCCGGTCGGGAAGCTGGGCCTCGAGTACGGCCGCCGGTGGTGGGAGGAGGACGCGCGGATCTTCGGTGGCATCACCCGGACCGACATGGACCTCCGGGAGATCTGGCTCCCCTCCCACGGCTACCTGGGCGAAGGGGGCGTGCTCCTCGGCTACTACAACAGGGGCGAGGACGCCGTCAGCTACGGCCGTCTCGATCCCGCCACCCGCGCCCGACGGGCCGTCGCCCTGGGCGCGGAGATCTTCGGCGCGAGCTACCGTGACGAGCTCTCCTCGTCGTTCTCGGTGGCCTGGCACCGTGTCCCGTACATCGAGGGGGGCTGGATGTCGTGGCCGCCGGACAGCCGCCAGGACTACGACCTGCTCCTCGAGCCGGCCGGGAACGTCTACTTCGCCGGCGACTGGCTGACCCACCTCATCTCCTGGCAGGCCGGCGCGTTCCTCTCGGCACGGGCGGTGGTCACGCACCTCCACCAGCGGGTGATGTCGCGCTGAGCGGTGCAGGTCACCCTGCCCACCTCTCGGTCCCGCACACCCGAGCTACGCCGGGGCGAGCACGGCGGTGCTCTGGTAGGCCCCCCGGCTGGCACTGATGACCACGTCCCCGTCGGGGACACCCGGGCCCATGTGGCGCACGGCGACGCTCGCGGCCGCGCCGTCGATCATGTACGGGCTGAGCACGAACGGCACCTGCACCTCGACCTGGCGCCCGGAGTCCTGGTCGCGGAACGGGATCGCGACGCGGTCCGACCGGACGCGGCGTTGCAGGACCAGCGGCGACTCGGCGGCGGAGGAGAGGAGATCCGACCACTCCTGGTCCGACAGCCGGTCCCCGAACACCACGGCGCGCCCGGAGTTGCCGACGGCGGGTTTGGCGACGAGGAGGTCCCGCTCGCCGGTCGTCCTGCGCAGCAGCTCCTCCTCCGCGGCCGGATCGCCGTCCAGGCCCAGGCACGCCGTCCACGGGACGTGGGTGCGGACCAGGGCCTGGTCCGCCGCGGAGAGCAGCCCGGCGTCGCAGTCCTCGTGCAGCCAGGCCAGGACCGCCTTCGAGGAGAGGATGGCCGTCTCGGTGCGCGGGAACAGCTGCACGGTCCCGGCCCGGTCGGCGGCGCGCAGGGCGTCGAACCCGCCGCGGTCGTTCACGATGCGGTTGCCGCCCCACTCGAGCAACACCAGGTCGATCGGCACGTCGGTGGCGAGCAGCCGGCCGGCGGCATCGACGCGCAGCTCGGCGAGGTCGGCCTCGACGACGTCGACACCCAGCCGCCTGAGATCGGCCAGGAGGGGCTTCGACGCCGTCGCGAAGCGCTGGCAGGTGCGGGGGTTGTCCATCCCCCAGTACAGCGGCAGGAGCAACCGGCCCCCGTGGCCGTTGCCGTTGCCGTTACCGGCGGTCCCGGCGCGCAGCGTCCGGGCCAGCGCCGCGGCGCGCGCGGTCACGCTGGAAGGCGGCGGGTGCAGACCGCTCTGCGGGCACAACGCGGCGTAGGCCTCCGCGAGCTCGGGCGTCACCACGGTGCCGCCGAGCCGGGTGCTGTTGTTGGTCTCCAGGAGGCGGGGGCGGCCGTGCTCGAGCAGCAGGTCGGGACGGGCGTACCGGATGAGCTCGGCGGCCCGCAGCGGGCGGTCGGGGTCCATCAGCGGGAGGGCGTGGGGGAAGCGGAGGACCCGGTACAGCTCGCCCAGGGTCGAGGCGCGGCGGCGGCAGGCGTCCACGGCCAGGCGCAGCAGCCGGGCGGCGAGGAACTCCAGACCGCGGTAGGCGGACTCGTCGATGACGACCGGCCGGAGCGGTTCCCAGCGCCGGCTGTCCGCCTTCTGCCGCGGGTTGGTGCCCCACCCGGATCCGGTCGACGCCGCGCGGCGGGTGACGAACTCGTCGCGGAGCTGCGCGGGCAGCTCCTCCCAGACGTCGCTCACGAGCAGGTCGGTGCGTTCGTCGACGTGCATGGTCTGCCTTCTCCCGTGTCGAGGACAACGTCAGGGGTGCCGTTCGCCGCCGTGGACCGGCGGAGTCGACCCGGTCGGGACCCGGTGCCGATCGCAGGCCTCGCGGTACAGCGCGAGCAGGAGCGGATCGCGGATCCGGCCGCGCTCGAAGTGCGGACCGAAGCGCAGGTCGTACTGCTCGAACCACCGGCTGGACGGGTGGAGGAAGAGGATGTCGTGCGGCGCCATGTACCGCATCGCGAGCAGGGCCACCGGCGCGACGGAGACCCGGAACTCCGGGTTGCGGACCGCTCGCTCGTCGCAGCGCGGGTGGAACTGCCCCACCATCAGCCCCGACTGCACCGCGAAGTCCTTCAGGCGCGCGTAGTAGACCGCGTCCAGGCGGTCCCAACCCGCAGGGTCCATGCGCGGCAGGACGATCAACCTGCTGTCGAGCGACACCCCGGAGCTGTGCGGCGGTCGGCCGAGCTCCCCGAACCGGCGGATCTCGGCCGCCAGCTCGTCGTACAGCTCCGCCTCGTCCGACCCGTCGATGTCGTACCGCACGCAGATGTCCACGGCCCCCTCGACGAGGGCACGGGGGATGAACGGGCAGACCGGGCCGGTCCTGCCCACCCTGCGGTCCGGGGCGGAGACGTAGTCGCGCAGCCAGGCGTCCACCAGGTCGTGGTACTCGTCGGAGCGCTGCTCGTGGGTCATGGCGTCGGTCATGGCGTGGCCCTCCCTGGGACAGCGGCGGCTGTGCCGCTATCCGGTCGGCGCGGTGGACGGCTCGTGGAAGCGCAGGCGCAGGAGATGGCGCGCCGGGTCGGTGAACGCGGTGCGCCCGTGCAGGGCGATGTGGTTGTCGACGACCAGCAGGCCGTCGGTGGGGATGACCTGCCGGACCTCCCCGGGGCCGTGGGTGAGCTGCTCGGTGACGGCGTCGAGCGCGTGGTGCACCTCGGGCGTCGCGTACTCGGGACGGGCTGCGATCCCCTTCCGGATCGAGTCCTCCCGCCAGCGCCACAGGGGTCTGTCGGCGAGCACCGGCGCGTACAGGTGGCCGTCCGGAGCGACGTCCGTGTGCTCCCGGAACGCCCGGGGGACCCGCCGGGGCAGCGGCGTCCCGGTGAGCAGCCGCACCGCCTCCCGCCCGCCGGGGGCCTGCTCCAGCCGGCGCACGACATCGCGGCCGTCGCGGAGCAGGGACACCCCGCCGCCGCACCGGGCGGCCCGGACGGCGTACAGCAGGAAGAAGCGCTCCGGGACGGGCAGGACCGCACTGTCGGTGTGGTACTGCGCCTCGAGGTCGTTCTCCGAGAAGCTCGTGTGGCTGGAGGACCCGTCCCCCCGGTTCCGGACGTCCCACACCACGCGGTCGAACGGGATGTTGGGGGTCGGGTCGCCGAGCAGCACGGAGAGCGCGAAGACGCCGGTGCGCTGGGCGTCGAGGCCCACCTCGCCCAGGCCGACCGCCGGCACCACCACCGCGCAGGCCCCGTCGGCGTCGAAGGCCGCGCGGATGCGGTCGGACAGGGCGGTCAGCCGGGGCGCGACGTCCCGGAGCAGCGCGCGGAGGGCCGCGGGGTCGGGCGGAGGAGGAAGCGCCTCCGCCGCGACGCCGGCGCCGAGGGAGTCGGCCAGAGCCGCCCCGATGGCCGCTCCCTCCGCCGCCCACCAGGACCGTCCGCCGTCCGCCGCGAGGGAGACGACGCTGCTCGCCGGCGCGGTCGTCGTCACGTGGGACACCCCCGGACGAGGAGCCGCTGCCCGTGCGCGGCCACCGCTCGGCCGGCCTTCGCCCGCGCGGCCCGGGAGAGCTCGTTGTTGCTGACGCCCAGGTGGATGCCGTGGTCGGCCATGGCGACCAGGACGGCAGGCGCGAGGGCGGGGTCGGCCCGGACCATGGCGGCCAGGAGGCGGGAGAAGTGGCGCCGTTCGAGGAGGGCGCCGCCGGTGCGGTCGGCGGGCTCGTCCTGCCCGGCCAGTTCCAGCCCGCGCAGCAGCATCCGGTCGAAGCGGGTGGCGTCGGCGCCGGCGTCGCTGACCCGCCGGCGGGCGCTCCAGCACGCGGAGGCCCAGATCGTGCCGTCGGCGTGGGGGTCGCTGTAGCGGCCGCCCTGGAAGTCGGCCATCGTCCAGCGCGGGTCGAGCCGGCGGCGTCGCCGGTCGGTCGGTGGGATGCCGTGGCGGTGCCACCCGTAGATGTCGGGGGTGCCCAGCAGCACCGCCGTGATCGCGTCGGCGGTGCCCTCGTCCACGGGTCGCTTCTTGCTGGTCTGCTGGTCCGGCGGGCGCAGCCGGTTGAGCCGGAAGTCCGCGGTGTGCCGGCACACGTGGTGGCCGACCTCGTGACAGACGATGGCGGGGTTGTGCGCCGGCGCGCGGAAGTACCGGCCGGTGCCGGTGGTGGCGACGACACCCGCGCCGCCGCCCAGGTGGACCTCTCCGGTCGGGCTCACCGCCTCCGGGTCGGACCCCACCCCGGTGCCGGGCAGCCGGTAGTGCCCGCCCGCCCACCGGCGCGGCTGGTCGTGCACCCCGATGCGCACCACCAGCCGCGGCAGGGGGTGCCCGAGCAGCCCACCGACGTAGCGCAGTGCGCGCTGGGTGTGGAAGGCCGTGTTGACCACGCCGAACGCCCGTGCCGCCCGGTCGGCCGCCGCACCGGCCCAGGGGCCACCGCCGGCGGACGGGTCGCACACCAGCTCGCCGTCGCTGAACAGCGCCCCGCCGCGCTCGTCGCGGACGGTGGCCTCGGGCAGGACGACCTCCGCCGGACCGACCTCCAGCACGTCCAGGTCGACCTCCGCGAGCTGCCCCGGCCCGACCTGGCCCTCGGCCCAGCCGCGCGGGTCGGGCAGGTAGACCGCCGCGCGGGTCATGCCGGGACCTCCGCGCCGCTCAGCAGGGCCAGCGCACCACCGGCGATGAGCTCCTCCGGCGACACCACCGGGAGGCCGGTCGCGGCCGCCGCCTCCCGCGACGCCAGCGGGCTCGACGACACCAGGCCGCTCACCGCCCGCAGCGGGGCACCGAGGTCCGCCAGGATCCCGGCCCCGGCGACCGCGCCGAGCGCATCGCCCACCGCCAGCACCACGCCGTCGGCGAACCCCGCCAGGCCGGCGGCCAGCTCCCGGGTCTCCTCCTGCAGCAGCCCGTCGGCGATCTCCAGGACCACCACCGCCGCGCCCCGCTCGACCAGGGCGTCCCGGATCCCGAGCATCGTGGCCCACAGCCGCTCCGGTGGGTAACCGAAGGTCGAGGCCATGCCGAAGTCCAGGAAGTCCACGATCTCGGCGGCCCCGGCGTCCTGGTACATCCACCGGTCCTTGCCGCTGCCGGAGCCGGTGACCTTGCCCGCGCCCACGCGAACCCCGGCGCGGGACCACCCCTGCGCCAGCGCCGCCGCCGTGGTGGTCTTGCCCGCCCCCATCGAGGACCCCACCACCACGAAGGTGCCCAGCTCGGGCCGCCCCGGCGGAGGAGCCGCCATCGCGAGGTCGTCCAGCGACAACGGCCGGCCGGAGCGATCGGTCAGCAACCCCAGCAGGTCCAGGACCGTGGGCTCACCCCGACGGGCGTGCGCCGAGGCCACCTGCCCGACCACACCACCCGCGGTCAGCAGGTGGGCTCCCGGTCCGGTCGGCAGGTACCCCTCGTAGTAGTCGGTGGCATACCGGTTGCCGAAGGCCCCCACCACGACGTCCCCGGGGTACAGCCGGACCTGCCGGCCGTTGGTGTCCTCCAGGTGGTCGTGGGCCCGCACCTCCACCACCCTGGCCGCCGCGAGGTCCCCCAACCGCGGCTTCCGATCGAGGCCCCCCAGCCGGACCGCGCCACGGTCGACCAGCCTGCGGGTGACATAGCTCCACTTGACGTCCGGTAGCGGGTGCATCACTGGCCTCCCGGGAAGGTGCTCGGACCGGATCCCTGCGCTTCACGTGTGGTCGATCTCGCGCTGCTCCTCTGCCGCAGCCGCGTTCCCGGCGTAGCCGGTCGCCCCGGGACGTCGTCCGGGCGGCCGCCGCCGGGTCCCGTTCCCCCCGGATGGCGGCGTCCGGTGGGTCCGGTGGTGCGGGGCGATGTGGACGGTCCGGTCGGCGATGGCCGCCAGGACCGGGTCGTGGGTGACCAGCACCACCGTGCGGCCCCGCGTGGCCGATCGGATCGCGCCGACGACCTGCCGGGCGGCCTCGGCGTCGAGCGACGTCGTCGGCTCGTCGAGGAGGACGACCGGCGCGGGCGACACCACCGCGCGGGCCAGGGCCACCCGACGGCGCTGACCGCCCGAGAGCAGGATGCCGCTCTCGCCGAGCGGGGTGTCGTAGCCCTGCGGGAGGGCGGCGGCGAACTCGTCCACCCAGGCCGCCCGGCCGGCCTCCAGGACGTCGGCACGGGTGGCGGCCGGGTTCCCGAAGGCGATGTTGTCGGCGACGGTGCCGTCGAGCAGCCACGGGTCCTGCGGCACGAAGGCCATCTGCCGCCGCAGCTCGACGGTCGGGACGTCGCGGATGTCGACGCCGTCGACGACCACCCGGCCCGCGTCCGGGTCGTAGAGCCGCAACAGCAGGGAGAGGACCGTGCTCTTCCCCGCGCCGCTGGGTCCGAACAGGCAGACGGTCTCGCCCGCGCGGACGTCGAGGTCGAAGTCGCGCAGCACCGGACGGTCGGAGCTGTAGGCGAAGCTCACCGACTCCAGCCGCAGGCCCTCCCGGACGGGGGGCACCGGCCGGGGGTCGACGGGCTCGGGGACCGCCTCGGCGCAGGACAGGACGTCGTGGATCCGCTCGGCACTGGCGTTGGCCTTGGCCACCACGCCGACCAGGCGCACCAGCCCCCGCACCGGCGACTGCAGCTTGCCGAGGTAGGAGATGACCACGAGCAGCTGACCCACGGTGAGCGCGCCGGCCAGCACCTGCAGCCCGCCCGCGACGAGGACGATGCCGGTGCCGATGCTGAGCAGGAAGCTGGGCACCGGACCCCAGCGCGCCTCGGTGATCGCCGCCCGGGTCTGCGCGACGACGGTCTCCTCGTTGGGCTCCGCGAACATCCGCTCGGCCCGATCGGTCCGGCCGAACGCCTGGACGGCCCGCACGTTGCGCAGCAGGTCCGTGGCCGTCCCGGACAGCCGGCCCGCAGCCCTGCGGGCCTCGCCGGCCGCGGTACGGATCCGTCGGCGCTGGTGCGTGGTCAGCCAGGCCAGCAGGGGCAGGACGACGAGCCCGAGCCACGCCAGGGACGGGTCCACCGCGAACAGCAGCACCAGCGCCCCGCCGAGCAGGAGCAGGTCGGGCAGCAGGGACGTGAACCCCAGCACGATGGCGTCGAGCACGCGGCCGACGTCGGAGGTCAGCCGGGAGACGACCTCCCCGGTGCGCATGCGGTCGTGCCATCGCAACGACAGCGTCACGGCCCGCTGGAACAGCGCGGCCCGCATGGCGCCGCCCGTCCGCTCGGCCGCCCGCTCGGCCCACACGTCGGTCATCACGGCGAGCAGGGCGCCCAGGACGTTCAGACCGATCAGGGCCAGCCCGGCGACGACGAGCAGCCCCACCGGGCCCAGACCGGACAGGACGTGCAGGGGACCCTGCAGCGGCCGACCGCCCAGAGCGTGGTCCACCGCGAGAGCGAGCGGCCACGGGCTCAGCAGGGACGCGGTGACCTGCAGCGCCGCCGCCGTGGCGGCCAGTCCGAAGAGCCGTGCCTGGGGCCGGATGAAGGGAGCGGCGACTCGCACGGTCCCCCGGACCCGTGATGTCGTCTGCTCCGGCATGCCGCCCAGCGTTCGCCTCGGGGGGGTGGAGTATCCATCCGTCCCTGGACGTACACCGTTGGTCCCCGGCGCGCGGGACCGTGCACGCCGCACCGCGGAGACCCATTTCGAGCCGCGCTCGTCCTATCCTCAGCGGCGTGACCTGGACCACGTCACGGCCGCGGGGGTGGCCGGCGGAACTGCCGGTCCCCGTGGCGGCGTCCCGGGTCACCGCAGTGAGGTCGCGGTCGTGATCCGGGTCCTTGTCGTCGACGACCACGCGGTCGTCCGCCAGGGACTGCTGAGCCTCCTCGAGGAGGGCGTTGGCATGGAGTGCGTCGGGGAGGCAGGGGACGCCGACGGTGCCCTCGGCCTGACCGAGCAGCTGCGCCCCGACGTCGTCATGCTCGACCTCTCGATGCCGGGAGAGGACGGCGTCAGCGTCATCCGCCGGCTGCGGGCCCGCGAGGACCCCGCCCGGATCCTGGTCCTGACCTCGTACGGGGAGGGTCCCCGCGTCCTCGAGGCCCTCGACGCCGGCGCCGACGGCTACCTGCTCAAGCACGCCTCGTCCGACGCGATCCTCGACGGCATCCGGGCCGTCGCCGCCGGGGGCGGCCCGATCGACCCGCAGGTGGCGCCGTCGGTGATCTCCGCGCTGCGGGACCGCGGCCAGAGCGAGGTGCTCACCGAGCGGGAGCGCGAGGTCCTCGAACTGCTCCGCCAGGGGCACTCGAACAAGGCGATCGCCCGCCGGCTGCGGATCGCCGAGGGCACCGTGAAGACCCACGTGACCCACATCCTGCAGCGGGTGGGGGCCGCCGACCGCACGCAGGCGGCGCTGTGGGCCGAGCGCCACCTGCGTCCCGGCCGGGCCGAGGAAGGGGGCGTCTGATGTCCCGGAGCGCCCCGCGGCACCGTCGCGGGTCCCGGGCCCCGCGGCATCGGCAGGTGCCCGGCGTCCCGCCCTTCCTCGTCGACAGCCGGCACCGGCCGGTGGTGGTGGGGCGCGCGGTGGTCCTCCGGCCGCGGCACGAGTGGGCCGGGGTCGTCCGGGTGACGGCCGGCACGCTGACGATCACCGGCGCCTTCCTGCTCGTCCTGCTGCTGGGGACGTGGACCGGGCTGTCCCTCGTCGGCGGTCCCGGCGTCGCGGACCGCTCCGGGCCCGCCGTGGCGCTCCCCCTGCCCGGGAGCGGGCCGTCGTCCGGCCGGGACGCGCCGCGCCCTCGGGACGCCGTCCCGCCGCCCGGGGAGGTCGTCGCGGTCGTGCCGCCCGCCTCGTCCGGGGCGGTTCTCCGGCCGGCGGCGGCCACCCGCGAGCGCGCGCCCGAGGTGGCACCCGCCTCGCGGGCCGACCTCCCGGCCGGGGCCGCCGCGCAGGTCCCCGTGCCGCCGGCCCGTGCGGCCGCGGTCCCGCCGCTCGCGGCGGCCACCGCGGCCCAGCCACCCCCGGCGGCGCCGGCGGCCGACCCAGTGCCTGTCCGCCCGGCCACGCCGGACCCTGCAGTGCCGCCCGCGGCGGCCCCCTCGGGGCCGGAGCCGGCTCCGGTCACCGGCACCGATCCCCCGGCTCCCAGCCCCGGCAGCCCGGCGCCCGTCGAGCCGGAGGCCCCGGGTCCCGGCCGGGACGGCCCCGGGGACCGCGACGGGCACGGCGACCGCGGCCGGCACGGCGACGGTGATCGGCACGGCGACGGTGATCGGCACGGCGACGGTGACCGGCACGGCGACGGTGACCGGCACCACGACGGGGACCGCGATCGGCACCGGTTCGACGGCGGTCCCGGGCGGCACGGCGCGGACCCGGGCCGTGGGCCCGACCGCACCGAGCCGTGCCCTCCCGGGGCCGTGCAGGCGCCGCTCGCGGCCGGGGCGGCGGCCGCCCCGGCGATGGGGGCTCCCGTCGAGGCGGCTCCCACCGATGCGGCTCCCGTCGAGAGCGCTCCGGTCGCCGAGCAGGCCGTCGAGGAGGCCGTCGAGGAGGCCGTCGAGACCGCGGCCGGCGCGGACTGACCACCTCCGCCGGGGCCGCCGCTCAGACCAGGTCGAGCGGGTCCAGTTGCACGCGGACGTGCTCGGGCGCCTTCTTCGCGCTGCGCACCCCCTGCACCTCCGCCAGCGCGTGCGCCAGCGCCACCCCCTCGGTGCGCGGCACCCGCACGAGGTAGCGCTCCCGGTCGCCGTCCTGGCCGGGGCGCAGCGGTTCGGGCACCGGGCCGAGCAGGTCGGCGTCGCCGGGCAGCCGGGCGGCCTCGAGGAACTCCGCCAGCGCCTGCGCCGTCCCCGACAGGGCGGCCATGCGGGTCGCGGGCGGGAAGCCCAGCGCCCGCCGGTCGGCCAGCTCCCGGTCGGCCAGCCACGCGGGGTCCCAGCGGACCAGCGCCTGGACGACGGGGTGGGCGGCGTCCGCGGCGACGACGACCTGCCCGCCGGCCGACGCCGGGCGGACCAGGGTCGCGGCGTTGAGCCAGCGGCGCAGGGTCTCCTCCCCCGCCCGCAGGTCGGCCCGCCCGAGCAGGGCCCACGAGTCCAGCAGCAGCGCCGCCCCGTAGCCGCCGTCGGCAACTGGCTCGGCGCCGGGTGTGGCCACGACCAGCGCCGGTCCGGCGGGCACCGAGGCCAGCACGCCCGAGCCCCGGCCGGAGACCCGCACCGCCGCGCCGGGGAACGCCCGCCCCAGCTCCTCGGCGGTGCGGGCGGCGCCGACCACCGACGCCCGCAGCTTGGTGCCGTGGCAGTGCGGGCAGTCGAACGTCGCCGCGGGGCGGGCGCACCAGCGGCAGGCCGGCACCCGGGAGCCGCCGGGGCCGGGCGTGGGCGAGATGCCCAGCGGCCCGGAGCAGGCCGGGCAGCGGGCCGGCGCCCGGCAGCGGTCGCAGGCCAGCCCGGGCGCGTACCCGGCGCGGGGCACCTGCACCAGCACCGGGGCGCCGTCGGCGAGGGCCTGCCGGGCGACCCGGTGGGCCAGGCTGGGCAGCCGTGCGGTGCGCGCGGCCGGGTCGCGCGCCAGCTCGGCGTCGGCGCCGAGCGCGTGCACCCGCGGCATGGCGGCCCGCAGGACGGCGCGGTCGGCGACCAGCTGGTGCGCCCACCCGCTCTCCACGAGCAGCTGCGCCTCCGCGGTCCGGGCGGTGGCGGCCACGACCGCGGCGCAGGAGGCCAGGTGCGCGCGGTGCACGAGGACGTCGCGGGCGTGCGCGTAGGGGGCCCGAGGCTCGGCGTGCAGGTCGTCGCCGTCGTCCCAGACGGCGACCAGCGCGAGGTCGGCCACCGGCGCGAAGACCGCGGCCCGGGTGCCGAGCACGACCCTGGCGCTGCCGCGGGCGGCGTCCAGGAAGCGCCGGTACCGGGCGTCGGGTGCGGCATCGGCGCGGAGCACCACGAAGGAGCCCTTCGGCAGCCGGGCCTCCGCCGCGGCGGCCAACCGGTCGAGGTCGCGACCGTCGGGGGCGACGACGAGGGCGCCGCGCCCGCCGGACAGCGCGGCCTGGCACAGCTCCACCAGCCGGGCCGGCCAGTCCTCGCCGGGCAGCGCGGTCCACACCGCCCGGGCCGGCCGGCCCTCGGCGACCGCGGCCAGCAGCGCGGCGCCGGCCTGGTACCGGGCGAAGCCGGCCGGGTCGGGCGCGGCCGGGGGCGGCGGCGGCTCGGCCGGCGGCCGCTTCTCGGCGGCGGCGCGGCGCGGCGGGACGGCCAGCCGCAGCACGTCGGTCACCGTGCCGCCCCAGCGTTGGGCGACCGAGCGGGCCAGCGCGAGCACCTCGGGGGTCAGCACCGGCTCCGGGGAGACCAGCTTGGCCAGCGGTGCCAGCTTGCCGCCGTGCTCGCTGGTGTCGCCGAGCTCGACGACGAACCCGTCGACCAGCTGGCCGGCGAAGCGCACCCGCACCCGGCAGCCGGGGCGGATCTGGCCGGCCAGCTCCTCGGGGACGGCGTAGTCGAACGGCCGGTCCAGGTGGGCCAGGGGCACGTCGACGACGACCCGGGCCACCCGCGGGGTGCGGGCGCCCGGGTCGTCCGAGGTGGGTCGGGTGGGGGCCGAGGTCAGCGGGATCTCCGTTCGGGCGTGGTCGTCCCCGGCAGTGTCTCCGAGGGGTACGACGGCGCCGTGACGCCCCTGGCCCCGCTGCAGGGGCCCGCCGCGAGCTCGCGGGTGGCGGGGGGCAGCGGCGGCCCGTCCAGAGGCTCGCCCCGAGCTCGCGAGCGGTGAGGAGGACGGAGTCCTTCGTCAGACCCCGGCGGCGGAGCGGAGGGCGTCGACGCGGTCCAGCCGCTCCCAGGGCAGCTCGACGTCGGTGCGGCCGAAGTGGCCGTAGGCGGCCGTCGGCGCGTAGATCGGCCGCAGCAGGTCCAGGTCGCGCACGATCGCCCCGGGGCGCAGGTCGAACACCGTGCCGATCGCCTTCTCCAGCACGTCGTCGGGCACCGCCCCGGTGCCGAAGGTCTCGACGAACAGGCCGACCGGGTGCGCCGCGCCGATGGCGTAGGCCACCTGCACCTCGCAGCGGCGCGCCAGCCCCGCGGCCACGACGTTCTTGGCCACCCAGCGCATCGCGTAGGCACCGGAGCGGTCGACCTTCGACGGGTCCTTGCCGGAGAAGGCCCCGCCGCCGTGGCGGGCCATGCCGCCGTAGGTGTCGACGATGATCTTGCGGCCGGTCAGCCCGGCGTCGCCCATGGGGCCGCCGATGACGAACTTGCCGGTCGGGTTCACCAGCAGCCGGTAGCCGGTGGTGGGCAGGCCGAGGGCGGCCAGCTCGGGCTCGACCACGAGCTCCTGGACGTCGGGGGTGAGCAGCTGCTCGATCGAGATGTCCTCGGCGTGCTGGGAGGAGACCACGACCGTGTCGACGCCGACCGGGCGGTCGTCCTCGTAGACGACGGTGACCTGGGTCTTGCCGTCGGGCCGCAGGTAGGGCACCGAGCCGTCCTTGCGGACCGCGGACAGCCGCCGCGACAGCCGGTGCGCCAGCGCGATCGGCAGCGGCATCAGCTCGGGGGTCTCGTCGGTGGCGTAGCCGAACATCAGCCCCTGGTCGCCGGCGCCCTGGCGCTCGATCTCGTCCTCGGTCGTGCCGGCGGTCCGGGCCTCGTAGGCGGTGTCGACGCCCTGGGCGATGTCCGGGGACTGCGAGCCGATCGAGACGCTGACGCCGCAGGAGGCGCCGTCGAAGCCCTTGCGGGAGGAGTCGTAGCCGATCGCGAGGATCGTCCGGCGGACGATGTCGGCGATGTCGACGTAGCCGGCGGTGGTGACCTCGCCGGCGATGTGGACCTGGCCGGTGGTGATCAGCGTCTCGACGGCGACCCGGCTGCGCGGGTCCTGCTCGAGCATCGCGTCGAGGATCGAGTCGCTGATCTGGTCGGCGATCTTGTCCGGGTGGCCCTCGGTCACCGACTCGGACGTGAAGAGACGGCGTGGCACTGGGGGCTCCTAGTGTTCGGGAACGGGTGGGCCCCGCCGCGCGGGCGGGGGCTTCGGGTGCACGTTACCGGCGCGGCACGCCGGAGGGGCGCCGCGCCGCCGGGGCGCTCAGGGCAGCCGGGCGGCCGCCACGGCCCAGATCCCCGCCGCGACGGCGTCCTTGCCGCCCTCGGGGACGTCGGTCGCGGTCCCGTCCGCGGCGAGCACGACCGCGGCGTTGTCCGGCCGGCCGAAGACCCGCCCGCCGGACACGTCGTTGACCACGAGCAGGTCAGCGCCCTTGCGGGCGAGCTTGGCCCGCGCGTGGGTGAGGACGTCGCCCTCGTCGTCCCCCGTCTCGGCCGCGAAACCGACGACCAGCTGACCGGTCCGGCGCTTGGTGACCAGCTCGGCGAGCACGTCGGGGTTGCGCACGAGCGGCACCGCGCTGGGCTCGGCGGCGCTGTCCTTCTTCAGCTTGGTCCCGGCGACGGCGGCCGGCCGGAAGTCGGCCACGGCGGCGGACATGACGACGACGTCGGCGTCCGCGGCCTCCGCCAGCATCGCCGTGCGCAGCTCCTCGGCGGTCCCGACCGGGACGACGCGGACGCCGAACGGGGCCGGCATCTCGACGTTGGCCGCGACCAGCACCACCTCGGCCCCGCGGGCGGCGGCGACCCGGGCCAGCGCCCAGCCCTGCCGGCCCGAGGAGCGGTTGCCGAGGTAGCGGACCGGGTCCAGTGGCTCGCGGGTGCCGCCGGCGCTGATGACGACCCGTCGCCCGGCCAGGTCCTGGGCCAGCGCCGCGGGGCCCTCGGTGAGCACCACGCCGGCCAGGGCGGCGATGTCGGCGGGCTCGGGCAGCCGGCCGGGGCCGGAGTCGGGGCCGGTCAGCCGGCCGACGGCGGGCGGCAGCACGATCGCGCCGCGCCGGCGGAGGGTGGCGACGTTGTCCTGCGTCGCCGGGTGCAGCCACATCTCGGTGTGCATGGCCGGGGCGAAGACGACCGGGCAGTGCGCGGTGAGCAGCGTGGCGGTGAGCAGGTCGTCGGCCCGGCCCGCGGCCGCGCGGGCCAGCAGGTCGGCGGTGGCGGGGGCGACGACGACGAGGTCGGCGGTCTGCCCGATGCGCACGTGGGCCACCTCGTCGACGTCGGACCAGACGCCGGTGGTGACCGGGTTGCCCGAGAGCGCCTCGAAGGTGGCCGCGCCCACGAAGTTCAGCGCGGCCGGGGTCGGGACGACCCGCACCTCGTGCCCGGCCTCGGTGAACGCGCGCAGCAGGAAGGCCGCCTTGTACGCGGCCACGCCTCCGCTGACCCCCAGGACGATCCGGCTCATGGGGTCATCCTCCCCCAGACGCGACGACGCCCCCGGCACAGGCCGGGGGCGTCACCACAACGGGCGGGGACGTCGATGACGTCACCAGCGGTCGGCCCCTCTGCAGGGGCCCGCGCCGAGCGTGCGAGGCGTGGGGGGCAGAGGGGTCCTTCCTCAGTTCTCGCCGGCGGTGTGGGTCAGCAGGCCCTCGTTGATCTCGCGCAGCGCGATGGAGAGCGGCTTCTCCTGCGGGGCGGTGTCGACCAGCGGGCCGACGTACTCCAGCAGGCCCTCGGAGAGCTGGCTGTAGTAGGCGTTGATCTGCCGCGCGCGCTTGGCGGCGAAGATGACCAGGCCGTACTTGCTGCTGGTGCGCTCGAGCAGCTCGTCGATCGGCGGGTTGGTGATGCCCTCGGGGGCGGGTGCGACTCCGGACACGTTGGGGCGTGCTCCTTGCGATCGTCAGGCGGGAGTGTCGGGCGGCGGGACCGGGCCCGTCACTCTGAGGCGTCGCTGCTCGGAACGGTGCCGGGCGACGGCGCAGTCAGCAATCCTACCAACTCGTCCGCGGCCCGGGCCACGTCGTCGTTGACCACGACCACGTCGAACTCCCCCGCGGCGTCCAGCTCGGCCTGCGCGATCGCCAGCCGGCGCTCCTGCACGGCCGGCGGTTCGGAGCCGCGGCCGGCCAGCCGGCTGACCAGCTCGCCCCACGACGGGGGCGCCAGGAAGACCAGCTGCGCGTCGGCGTCCCGGGCGCGGACCTGGCGGGCGCCCTGGAGCTCGATCTCGAGCAGGGCCGGCGCCCCGGTGGCGAGCCGCTCGCGCACCGGGGCGAGCGGCGTCCCGTAGCGGTTGCCGGCGTACTCGGCCCACTCGAGGAGCCCGTCCTCGGCGACCAGCCGGTCGAACTCTGCGTCGGTGACGAAGTGGTAGTGCACCCCGTCGACCTCACCGGGGCGGGGCCGACGGGTGGTGGCCGACACCGACACCCAGACCTCGGGGTGCCGGCGCCGGACCTCCGCCACGACCGTGCCCTTGCCGACCCCTGAGGGGCCGGACAGCACGGTCAGCCGGGCCGGGGTGCGGTCCTCGGCAGCACTTCCCACTCGTCGTCGTCCTCGGCCTCCGGGTGCCTCGTCGAGCGGGTCAGCCCTCCGCGGAGACCTGGTCGGCGGCGACCTTCTCGCCACCGAACTCCGCTTCGAGGGCCCTGCGCTGGTTGGCACCCAGGCCACGCACCCGGCGGGTCGGGGAGATCTCGAGCCGCTCCATGATCTTGGCAGCCCGCGCCTTGCCGACTCCCGGCAGGGACTCCAGGACCGCGGAGACACGCATCTTGCCGATGACCTCGTCGGTCTCCCCCTGGCGGAGGACGTCGCCGACGGTGGCGCCCTTGCTCTTGAGCCGCTCCCGCAGCTCGGCACGGGTCTTGCGGGCCGCGGCGGCCTTCTCCAGTGCGGCGGCGCGCTGTTCGGGGGTCAGGTCAGGAAGGGGCATGGTGCGACCCAATCGTGTCGTCGCCGGCGCTCGTCTCGACCGGCGGGCTCGGTGCGGTGTCGGGGGAAGGCTCGCTGCTGAGCCTGTCGGCCAACCTAGTTCCCGGTATATGCGCAGGTCACGTCCCTCTGAACCACCGAAATCCGACTTTCGGTGACCTCCCGTTCACCGTCCGTCTGCCTGGGCGATGACCGTCCGTCATACGCGCAGGTCACCGGGGGGTTCCTACCGTCCGCGCCGACGCCCCGTTTGCGGACGGTTCCGTCCGACACACCGACGACGACACGCCGACGCATTTCGGAAACCGCAGGTCCGCCCGGGGAGCGAGGGTCGTTGCGCCGGGCCGACGGGTCGGCCGGCCGGCTCACCGGGCCAGTTCGGTCGCCCAGCGGTCGGCCGCGGCCCGCAGCCCGGCGGCGTCCGGCCCGGCGGCGAGCACGTCCCGGGAGACGGTGGGGACGACGGCGACGTCCGACCCGAACAGCCGCCGCAGGTCGGCCACCGAGCCGCCCTGGGCGCCCAGGCCGGGCGCCAGCACGGGGCCGCCCAGGCCGGCGAGGTCGACGTCCAACGCGGGCAGGGTGGCGCCGACGACGACCCCGAACGAGCCGGTGGCCGCGCCGAACCGGCTGCTCAGGTCGCGGACCGCGGCGACGTCGGGCAGCGGGTCGCCGACGACCCAGCCCGGGGTGTTCCAGCCGCGGACGGTGTCGACGACGACCTGCGCGACGGACCGCTCGCCCACCCGCGCGTGCTGCAGCGTCCCGGCGTCCGGGTTGGACGTGCGGGCCAGCACGAACAGCCCGCCGCCGTGCTGCCGGGCGGTGTCGACGGCCGGCTGCAGCGAGCCTGGCCCGAGGTAGGGGCTGACCGTCATGGCGTCGGCGTACAGCGGGTGCCCGGGGCGGAGGTGGTCGGCGTAGGCGTCCATCGTCGAGCCGATGTCCCCGCGCTTGGCGTCGAGCAGCACCAGGGCCCCGGCGGCCCGGGCGCGGGCGACGGCGTCCTCCAGCACGGCCAGCCCGCGGGAGCCGTGCCGCTCGTAGAAGGCCAGCTGCGGCTTGAGGACGGCGACGGTGCCGGCCAGCGCGTCCACCACCGCGTCGGTGAACCGGGCCAGGCCCTCCGGGCTGTCGGCCAGCCCCCAGCGCTCCAGCAGCGGCACGTGCGGGTCGATGCCCACGCACAGCGGCCCGCGGGCGGCGACGGCGTCGGCGAGCCGCTGACCGAAGGGGGCCGTCACGACCGCACCGCCCGGGGCAGGGTCTCCCCCAGCGTCGCGATGCAGTCGCGGGCCAGGAACGGGTCGGCGAAGGCCCCCGACGCGGACTGCACCGCGTCGGCGCCGGCGGCGAACAGCGCCGCGAACGAGGCCGGGTCGGTGACCCCGCCCATCGCCAGCACGTCGAAGGAGTGCCCGCCGTCCTCCCGCAGGGCCACCAGGCGCCGGGTGAAGTCCAGCGCCGACCCGCGCACCGCGGCGCCGGACAGCCCGGCCAGCTCGCGGCCGGGGAAGGTCGCCTCGCCGTCGCTGCGGCGGACCCGGCTCTGCAGCGTGTTGATGCCCGCGACGCCGTCGACCAGCGGGGCCAGCCGGGGCACCAGAGCGGCCAGGCCGGGCCCGTCGAGCCAGGAGAGCTTGGCCACCAGCCCGGTGCGGTCGTCCAGCGCCCGCCGCACCGCCTCGACGACGGCCACCGTGGCGTCGGCGTCCAGGCACAGCGGTGGCTTCACCCCGGCCGCGGACCGGTCCAGCGTGTTGGGGCAGGAGAGGTTCAGCTCGACGACGGGCGCACCGGCCTGCTGCGCCAGCAGCGCGGTCCGGGCGAAGTCGTCGACCAGGGCCGGACCGTCCCCCTCCCCCATGACGCTGACCAGCAGCAGCTGGTCGTCGTCGAGCGCGGCCAGCGACCGCTCGAGGTCGGGCACCCACTCGTCGGGGGCGAGGGACGGGACGCCGAAGGAGTTGACCGTGCTCACCTCGGGAGAGCCCGGCGCGACCCAGTCCCACGGGTCCGCGGTCACCTCGGCGGCCGCGCCCGCCGGGAGGCTCGCGGTCTCCCGGGCGGCGAAGACCCAGTTGGGCTGCGGGTTGGGCACGGAGGCGCGGCTGCGGACGGTCTTGTAGGTCAGGACGCTGTAGCCGTTGCCCGCGAAGTGGCGCACCCACTGCTCGCCGCCGTTCAGCACGCACGCGGGCACCCCGATCGGGAAGCCGACCTCCCGGCCGAGGACCCGCCAGCGCCGCCCGGCCGCGACCGGCCGCTCGGGCAGCCGGGGGCCGACCGGGGTGGCCAGGTTGTCCCGGTAGGACCCGAGGACGTCGTAGGCCGGCGTCCGGACCCCGGCGGCCGCGAGCACGCCGCCGTGCCCGGCGAAGAACAGCACCCGGGTCAGCAGGGGCAGGTCCTCGTCCCCGGCCGTCCCGGCCGCCAGCCGGCCGGCCAGCCCGCGGGCCGCGGCGGCCAGCGCGTCGAGCTCGGGCCGGGGCGGGCGCGCGAACCGGGTGACGCCGGCCAGGAAGGCGTCGGTCAGCCCGTCGAGCAGACCGCGGCCCACCAGGTCCTCGCGGACCCGGCGGACGGCGGGCACAGCGGGGGCCGCGGTCACGAGCGCGGCGTCGCGGCCAGCGCGGCGTGCACCTCCTGGAGGCTGCGGACGCCGACGCCGCCCTGGCGCAGCGCCTCGATGCCCTGCACCGCGGCCGCCAGCCCCTGCACCGTGGTGATCGACGGGATCCCGGCGGCGACGGCGGCGGTGCGGATCTCGTAGCCGTCCAGCCGCGGCCCGCTGTTGCCCGGCGACCCGAAGGGCGTGTTGACCACGATGTCGACGTCCCCGGCGAGGATCCGCTCCACGACGTTGCCCGGGCCCTCGCTGAACTTGCCGACCACCTCGCAGGCCACGCCGTTGCGGCGCAGCACCTGCGCGGTGCCGGAGGTGGCCAGCACCCGGTAGCCGAGGTCGGCCAGCCGCTTGACCGGGAAGATCGCCGAGCGCTTGTCCCGGTTGGCCAGCGAGACGAACACCGTCCCCGTGGTCGGCAGCGGCCCGTAGGCGGCGGCCTGGGACTTGGCGAACGCCGTCCCGAAGCCGGTGTCGAGGCCCATGACCTCCCCGGTGGACTTCATCTCCGGGCCGAGCACGGTGTCGACGTTCTGTCCCTCGACCGTGCGGAACCGGTGGAAGGGCAGCACCGCCTCCTTGACCGCGATCGGCATGTCCGGGGGCAGGTCGGCGCCGTCGCCGGTGGCCGGCAGCACGCCGGCGGCGCGCAGGTCGGCGATGGACTCCCCCACCGCGATGCGGGCGGCGGCCTTGGCCAACTGGACGGCGGTGGCCTTGGAGACGAACGGCACCGTGCGGCTGGCCCGGGGGTTGGCCTCGAGCACGTAGAGGATGTCGTCCTTCACCGCGTACTGGACGTTGAGCAGCCCGCGGACGCCGATCCGGGCCGCCAGCTGCTCGGTGGCCGCGCGGATGCGGACCAGGTCGGTGGCGCCCAGGGTGATCGGCGGCAGCGCGCACGCGGAGTCGCCGGAGTGGATGCCGGCCTCCTCGATGTGCTCCATGACGCCGCCGAGGAACAGCTCGGAGCCGTCGTAGAGCGCGTCGACGTCGACCTCGACGGCGTCCTCGAGGAACCGGTCGACCAGCACCGGGTGCTCGGGGCTGACGTCGGTGGCCTTGGCGATGTAGGCCTCCAGCGTCGCGTCGTCGTAGACGATCTCCATGCCCCGCCCGCCGAGCACGTACGAGGGCCGGACCAGCACCGGGTAGCCGATGGCGGCGGCGATCTCGCGGGCCTCGGTGAACGTCGTCGCCGTGCCGTGCTTGGGGGCGAGCAGCCCGGTGTCGGCGAGCACGCGGGAGAAGGCGCCGCGGTCCTCGGCGGCGTCGATCGACTCCGGCGAGGTGCCCAGCACCGGGACGCCGGCGTCCTTGAGCCGCTGCGCCAGGCCCAGCGGCGTCTGCCCGCCGAGGGTGCAGATGACGCCGGCGACCGGGCCGGCGGCGCGCTCGGCCTCGACCACCTCGAGGACGTCCTCGAAGGTCAGCGGCTCGAAGTACAGCCGGTCGGCGGTGTCGTAGTCGGTGGAGACGGTCTCGGGGTTGCAGTTGACCATCACCGCCTCGTAGCCGGCGTCCTGCAGCGCCTGGACGGCGTGCACGCACGAGTAGTCGAACTCGATGCCCTGCCCGATCCGGTTGGGTCCGGAGCCGAGGATGAGCACCGCCGGCTTCTCCCGCGGCTCCACCTCGGTCTCCTCGTCGTACGAGGAGTAGTGGTACGGGGTGCGGGCGGCGAACTCCGCGGCGCAGGTGTCGACGGTCTTGTAGACCGGCCGGATGCCCAGCCGGCGGCGCAGCGTCCGGACGCCGTCCTCCCCGGCCAGCTCCGGCCGCAGCGAGGCGATCTGCCGGTCGGACAGGCCGTGCCGCTTGGCGCGGCGGAGCAGCTGCGGGGTGAGCGCCGGCGCCTCGCGGACCTCCCGGCCCACCCCGGCGACCAGGGCGATCTGGTCGACGAACCACGGGTCGAACCCGCTGGCCGCGGAGACCTGCTCGACGGTGGCGCCCGCCGCCAGCGCCCGCTCGGCCAGGTAGAGCCGGCCGTCGACCGGGGTGCGCAGCGCCTCGAGCAGCTCCTCGGCGGTCGACCCGTCGTCCGCTCCGGTCCAGAAGCCGGCCGCCTTGGTCTCGGTGGACCGCATCGCCTTGCCCAGCGCCTCGGGGAAGTTGCGGCCCAGCGCCATGACCTCGCCGACGCTCTTCATCGTCGTGGTCAGCCGCGGGTCGGCGCCGGGGAACTTCTCGAACGCGAACCGCGGGATCTTGACGACGACGTAGTCCAGCGTCGGCTCGAAGGCCGCCGGCGTGACCCCGGTGATGTCGTTGGTGATCTCGTCGAGGGTGTAGCCGATGGCCAGCTTGGCGGCGATCTTGGCGATCGGGAAACCGGTGGCCTTCGACGCCAGCGCGCTGGACCGGGACACCCGCGGGTTCATCTCGATGACGACCAGCCGGCCGGTCTCCGGGTGGACGGCGAACTGGATGTTGCAGCCGCCGGTGTCCACGCCGACCGCCCGCAGCACGGCGATGCCGACGTCGCGCATCCGCTGGTACTCGCGGTCGGTGAGGGTCATCGCGGGGGCGACGGTCACCGAGTCGCCGGTGTGCACGCCCATCGCGTCGACGTTCTCGATCGAGCAGATGACGACCACGTTGTCGCTGCGGTCGCGCATGAGCTCGAGCTCGTACTCCTTCCAGCCGAGCACCGACTCCTCGATGAGGACGGTGTGGACGGGCGAGTCGGCCAGCCCGTGCCCGGCCATGCGGCGCAGCATCGGCTCGTCGGTGGCGATGCCCGAGCCCAGCCCGCCCATGGTGAACGACGGGCGGATGACCACCGGGTAGCCGACCTCGGCGGCGGTCGCCAGCGCCTCCTCGACGCTCGCACACACCTTCGACCGGGGCGCGTCGGCGCCGATCGACCGGACGATGTCCTTGAACATCTGCCGGTCCTCGCCGCGGTTGATCGCGTCGACGTCGGCGCCGATGAGCCGGACGCCGTACTTCTCCAGGACGCCGTTCTCGTACAGGCCGATGGCGATGTTCAGCGCGGTCTGTCCGCCGAGGGTGGCCAGCAGCGCGTCGGGGCGCTCCTTGGCGATGACCTTCTCGACGAACTCCGGCGTGAGCGGCTCCACGTAGGTGGCGTCGGCGACGTCCGGGTCGGTCATGATCGTCGCCGGGTTGCTGTTGACCAGGCTGACCCGCAGCCCCTCGGCCTTGAGCACCCGGCAGGCCTGGGTGCCGGAGTAGTCGAACTCGGCGGCCTGGCCGATGAGGATCGGCCCGGAGCCGATCACCATCACGTGCGAGATGTCGGTGCGCTTGGGCATGTCAGGCCTTCTCCCCCGTGCTGTGCGTGACCTGGGGCGGCGGCCCACCGGCGTGCCCGTCCCCGGTCCGGGCGGTCTCCATGAGGTCGACGAACCGGCCGAACAGCGGCGCCGCGTCGTGCGGGCCGGCGGCGGACTCGGGGTGGAACTGCACGCTGAACGCCGGGGCGTCCAGCAGGCGCAGGCCCTCGACGACGTCGTCGTTGAGACCCACGTGGCTGACCTCGACCCGCCCGTAGGGGGTGTCGGTCGGCCGGTCGAGCGGGGCGTCGACGGCGAAGCCGTGGTTGTGGCTGGTCACCCGGACCGTGCCGCTGACCCGGTCGAGCACCGGCTGGTTGAGGCCGCGGTGGCCGAAGCGCAGCTTGTAGGTGCCCAGGCCCAGCGCCCGGCCGAGGATCTGGTTGCCGAAGCAGATGCCGAACAGCGGGCGGCCGGCGTCGAGGACCCCGCGCACCGCCTCGACGGCGTAGTCCGCGGCGGCCGGGTCACCGGGGCCGTTGGAGAGGAACACCCCGTCGGGCCCGGCGGCGAGCAGGTCCTCGGCGGTGGCGGTGGCCGGCAGCACGTGCGTCTCGACGCCGAGCTCGGCCAGGTGCCGGGGGGTGGCGGTCTTGATGCCGAGGTCGAGCGCGGCGATGGTGAACCGCTTCTCCCCCACCGCCGGCACGACGTACGGGTCGTTGGCGGTGACCGCGGGCGCCAGGTCGGCGCCGGTCATGCTCTCCGAGGACCGCACCCGGGTGAGCAGCTCCTCGGCCGACAGCCCCTCGCTGCTGATGCCGGCGCGCATCGCGCCGCGCTCGCGCAGGTGGCGGGTCAGCGCCCGGGTGTCGATCCCGCTGATGCCGACGACGCCCTGGGCGACCAGCTCGTCGTCCAGGCTGCCGGTGGCCCGCCAGTTGGCCGGGCGGCGGGCGGGGTCGCGGACGACGAACCCGGCCACCCACATGCGGCGGCTCTCGTCGTCCTCCTCGTTCACGCCGGTGTTGCCGATGTGCGGAGCGGTCATGGCGACGATCTGCCGGGCGTAGCTGGGGTCGGTCAGCGTCTCCTGGTAGCCGGTCATGCCGGTGGCGAACACCGCCTCGCCCAGCGTCGTGCCGACCGCGCCGTAGGCCTCGCCGTGGAACGTCCTTCCGTCCTCGAGCACGAGGATCGCGTCTGTCAACGAACTGCCTTCCCGTCCAGAACGGTCGCCGTCCCCCGCAGGAACGTGGCGACCACCCGGCCGGGGAGCTCCCGGCCGGCATAGGGGCTGTTGCGGCTGCGGCTGGCCAGCCCGGCCGGGTCGACGGTGACCCGGGCGGCGGGGTCGAGCAGCAGCAGGTTGGCCGGCTCGCCGGGGGCGAGCCGGCGGCCGTGCCCGTCCAGGCGGCCGATGGCGGCCGGGCGGGCGGACATCCGGTCGGCGACGCCGCGCCAGTCGAGCAGGCCGGTGTCGACCATCGTGTCGACCACGACCGACAGCGCCTGCTCCAGCCCGAGCATCCCGGGCCGGGCCTGCGCCCACTCGCACTCCTTGTCCTCCACGGCGTGCGGGGCGTGGTCGGTGGCGACGGCGTCGATCGTGCCGTCGGCGAGCCCGGCCCGCAGCGCCTGGACGTCGGCGTCGGTGCGCAGCGGCGGGTTGACCTTGAACACGGGGTCGTAGCTCTCGGCGCACTCGTCGGTGAGCAGCAGGTGGTGCGGGGTGACCTCGGCGGTCACCTGCACCCCGCGCGACTTGGCCCAGCGCAGGATCTCCACCGAGCCCGCCGTCGAGACGTGGCAGACGTGCAGCCGCGCGCCCACGTGCTCGGCCAGCAGCACGTCGCGGGCGATGATCGCCTCCTCCGCTGCCGCGGGCCAGCCGGTGAGGCCGAGGCGGGCCGACCGGTCGCCCTCGTGCATCTGGGCGCCGACGGTCAGCCGCGGCTCCTCGGCGTGCTGCGCCACGACGCCGTCCAGGGCCTTCACGTACTCCAGCGCCCGGCGCATCAGCGCGGGGTCGGCGACGCAGTGCCCGTCGTCGGAGAACACTCGCACCCGCGCGGCGGAGTCGGCCATCGCGCCCAGCTCGGCCAGCCGCGCGCCGGCCAGCCCGACGGTCACTGCCCCGACCGGGACGACGTCGACCAGCCCAGCCTGCTGGCCCAGCCGCCACACCTGCTCCACGACGCCGGCGGTGTCGGCGACCGGATCGGTGTTGGCCATGGCGTGCACCGCGGTGTAGCCGCCCAGGGCCGCCGCCCGGCTGCCGGTCTCGACGGTCTCGGCGTCCTCCCGGCCGGGCTCGCGCAGGTGGGTGTGCAGATCGACCAGGCCGGGCAGGGCGATCAGGCCGGCGGCGTCGACGACGTCGGCGCCGGGGACCGACAGCGACTCGCCGATCGCGGCGATCCGGCCGTCCTCGACCAGGATGTCGGCGGCGTCCTCGCCGTAGGGGCGGGCCCCCGTGATCAGGACGGTCATGAGGGGGCGCCTCCCAGGAGCAGGTAGAGCACGGCCATGCGCACGGAAACCCCGTTGCCGACCTGCTCGACGATCGTGGAGCGGGCGGAGTCGGCCACCTCGGCGGCGATCTCCATCCCGCGGTTCATCGGGCCGGGGTGCATGACGATCGCGTCGTCGCCGAGCACCCCCATGCGGCGGGCGTCGAGCCCGTAGCGGCGGCTGTACTCCCGGGCGCTGGGGAAGTACGAGGCGTTCATCCGCTCGGCCTGGACGCGCAGCATCATCACGACGTCGGCCTTGGGCAGCACGGCGTCGAGGTCGTAGGAGACCTCCGCCGGCCAGCTCCCCACGCCGACCGGCAGCAGGGTCGGCGGGGCGACGAGGGTGACCTCCGCGCCGAGGGTGTGCAGCAGCCGCACGTTGGAGCGGGCCACCCGGCTGTGCAGGACGTCGCCGACGACGGCCACCCGCACGCCCTCCAGCCGGCCGAGCCGGTGCCGGATCGTGTAGGCGTCCAGCAGTGCCTGCGTGGGGTGCTCGTGGGTGCCGTCGCCGGCGTTCACGACGCTGCCGCGCACCCAGTGCGCCAGGCGGTGCGGCGCGCCCGAGGCGCTGTGCCGGACGACGACCGCGTCGGACCCCATCGCCTCCAGGGTCAGCGCGGTGTCCTTGAGGCTCTCGCCCTTGGAGACGCTGCTGCCCTTGGCCGAGAAGTTGATGACGTCGGCCGACAGCCGCTTGGCGGCCAGCTCGAAGGAGATGCGGGTGCGGGTGGAGTCCTCGTAGAAGAGGTTGACCACCGTGCGGCCGCGCAGCGTCGGCAGCTTCTTGACCTCGCGGCCGGCCAGCGCCTGCTCGATCTGCGCGGCGGTGTCCAGCACCAGGGTCGCGTCGGCGCGGTCGAGGTCGGCGGCCTCCAGCAGGTGGCGCTTCACGCTCTGCTCCCCCGGTCGGCTCCGCGGTCGCTCCGCTCCTCGCTCGCAGAGCTCGCTGCGATGCTCACTCCCTGTCGCCCTCCTGGCTCCTCCGTGAGCAGCACCTCGTCGGCGCCGTCCACCTCGGTGAGGTGGACGCGCACCTGCTGGGTGCGGGAGGTGGGCACGTTCTTGCCCACGTAGTCGGCACGGATCGGCAGCTCGCGGTGCCCGCGGTCCACCAGGACGGCGAGCCGCACCGCCCGCGGCCGGCCCAGGTCGCGCAGCGCGTCGAGCGCGGCCCGCACCGAGCGGCCGGAGTAGAGGACGTCGTCGACGAGCACGACCAGCCGGTCGTCGATGCCCGCCTCCGGCAGCGTCGTCGGCTCCAGCGCGCGGACGCCGCGCCGCCGCAGGTCGTCGCGGTAGAGGGTGATGTCGACGGTGCCGACGTCGACCGCCGTCCCGGAGAACGCCTCGATGCGGGCGGCCAGCCGGCGGGCCAGCGGGGCGCCGCGGGTGGGGATGCCGATCAGGACGACGTCGGACAGACCGCCGTCCGCGGAGTCGGGGCTGGCCGAGGCGGCACGCTCGATGACCTGGTGGGCCATCCGGTCGAGGACGCGGGCCACGTCGGCGGCGGAGAGGAGTGCTGCGGGGGGCGCACCGGCGGACGCCGGTGCCGGCTCCCGGGCAGGCTCGGGTGAACTGGCCATGGGGCCTCCTTCCCCGCCTCACGGGACGGGTCGTTAAAGGAGTGGTCGGACCGGGGCCGACGGTACTGCACGCCCGGATGTGACCCGCATCGCGGCTGGTTGGGCCACGATGTGGGGCCATTGCACCCGGAGGAGTGTCCTGGTGTCGCCGATCCGGCTCGACCAGTACGCTCCGTGACGACAACTCGCCCACGACGACGCACAGTGAGCAGGAAGCGATGAGCACCGACTACTCACGGGCCCTCGGTGCCCGGCTCCGCGCCATCCGCAACCAGCAGGGGCTCTCGCTCCAGGGAGTCGAGGACAAGTCGCACGGCCGCTGGAAGGCCGTCGTGGTCGGCTCGTACGAGCGCGGCGACCGCGCGGTGACCGTGCAGCGCCTGTCCGAGCTGGCCGTCTTCTACGGCGTGCCGGTCTCGGAGCTGCTGCCCGACCCGCGGCCCAGCTCGGCGGTCACCTCGACGACGAAGATCGTGCTCAACCTCGAGTCGCTGGGCTCGCTGCCCGCCGACGAGGCCGGACCGCTGGCCCGGTACGCCTCGACCATCCAGGCCCAGCGGCACGACTACAACGGCAAGGTGCTCTCCATCCGCGCGGAGGACCTCAAGTCGCTGGCGATCATCTACGACATGAGCCCCGACGAGCTGACCAGCCGGCTCATCGAGTGGGGGGTGCTCTCCCCCGGCATGGAGAGCGTCGTCGGCTTCGGCGGTGACGAGGACGAGGACGAGGTCAACCCCAACTGGGAGCGCCGCCGCTCCCCGCGCTGAGAGCGACCTCCCACACGCGAGAGGCCCCCGACCCGTCGGTCGGGGGCCTCTCGCGCACCCGGGGTCCCTTCCCTGCGACCGCTCCTCCGCATTGGGGGATGGGAAGTGTCAGCAGGAGGTCCTAGCGTCCGCGGCGTCGCATCGACCGCCGAGGAGTCCGCCATGTCCCAGCCCGTCCCGGTCCCCGTCGTGCTGGACCGGGATCTCCTGCTCGCCGCGCGCCGGCGGGCCGCCCTGCGGCGCGTCCAGCGGCAGCGGTCCGCCGCCCGGGTCGCCGCCATGCTCGTGGCCGCCGGTCCCGGCCCCGATCTGCCGGGCTGAGGCCCGCCCCGGCGCTCGGCCCAGCAGTGGGCGGCGGCGCGACCCCGGAACGCGACAGGGCCCGCTCCGTCGATCGGAGCGGGCCCTGTCGCGTCGGTGGTGCGGTCAGCTGGTCGGCAGCTCGGCCTCGAGGATGGCGCCCAGGACGCCGTTGACGTAGGCCGGCGAGTCGTCGGTGGACAGCCGCTTGGCCAGCTCCACCGCCTCGTCGATGACCACCGGGTCGGGGACGTCGTCGTCCCACAGCAGCTCGAAGACGGCCATCCGCAGGATGGCGCGGTCGACGTCGGGCAGCCGGTCGATCGACCAGCCGCGGGCGTGCCGGTCGATCAGCTCGTCGACGCGGGCGGCGTGCTCGACCACGCCCTCGACCAGCCGGACGGTGTGGTCGTTGACCGGCGGCTGCCCGGCGGCGACCTCCTCGGCCAGCTGCTCCCGCGGGTCCCGGCTCCGGAGGTCGGCGGCGTAGAGGACGTCGACCGCCCGCTTGCGCGCCTTGGACCGTGCAGCCATGCGACCTGCCCGCCCGCCCGCGTCAGTTGGCGCGGCCGAGGTACCGGCCGTCGCGGGTGTCGACCTTGAGCTTGTCGCCGGTGTTGACGAACAGCGGCACCTGGATCTGCGCGCCGGTCTCCAGGGTGGCGGGCTTGGTGCCGCCGGTGGAGCGGTCGCCCTGCAGGCCCGGGTCGGTGTGCTGCACGACCAGCTCCAGGGTCACCGGGAGCTCGACGTAGAGCGGGGTGCCCTCGTGGACGGCGACGACGGCCTCGGTGTTCTCCAGCAGGTAGTCCGCGCCGCCGCCGACGGTCTCGGCCGGCACGTGGATCTGGTCGTAGGTCTCGCCGTCCATGAAGACGAAGTCAGTGCCGTCCTTGTACAGGTACGTCATGTTCCGCTTGTCGACGGTCGCGGTGTCGACCTTGGTGCCGGCGTTGAAGGTCTTGTCGACGACCTTGCCCGAGAGCACGTTCTTCAGCGTGGTGCGGACGAACGCGCCGCCCTTGCCCGGCTTGACGTGCTGGAACTCGGTGACGGTCCAGAGCTGGCCGTCGAGGTTGAGGACCATGCCGTTCTTGAGGTCGTTGGTGGTAGCCATCTAGAGGACCAGCAGTTCCTTGCTCGTGAGGGTCAACAACTCCGGCTCGTCGTCCGTGACGACCAGCGTGTCCTCGATCCGGACACCGCCGTGGCCGGGCAGGTAGACGCCGGGCTCCACGGTGACGGCCATGCCGGCGGCCAGCGTACCCGCGCCGAGATGGCCGATGCCCGGCGCCTCGTGGATCTCCAGCCCGACCCCGTGGCCGAGGCCGTGGGGAAAGTGGTCGCCGTGGCCGGCGTCGGCGATGACGTCGCGCGCCGCCGCGTCGACCGCCACCACGTCGGCGCCGACCGCCAGCGCGGCCCGGCCGGCGGCCTGCGCCGCCGCGACCAGCTCGTACACCTCGCGCTGCCAGTCGGCCGCGTGCCCGAGGACGATCGTGCGTGTCATGTCGGAGTGGTACCCGTCGACGGTCGCGCCGAAGTCGAGCTTGAGGAAGTCGCCGGCCCGCAGCTCGGTGGTGTCGGGGCGGTGGTGCGGGATGGCCGAGTTCGCGCCGGTGGCCACGATCGTCTCGAACGACGGCGCCTCGGCGCCCATCGCCAGCATCCGGGCGTCGAGCTCCCGGCCGACCTGCAGCTCCGTGCGCCCCGGCCGCAGCGCGCCCTCGCCGGCCAGCTCGGCCAGCGCGGAGTCGGCCACGGCGCAGGCCCGGCGCAGCGCGTCGATCTCGTCGTCGTCCTTGACCGCCCGCTGCGCCTCGACGGCTCGGCGCACCGAGGCCAGCTCCGGCACGGCGCCCCCAGCGGCGGCGTCGGCCAGCACGCCCTCGAGCGCGCGCAGCCCGTCGACGGTGAGGTGGTGGCTCTCGTAGCCGATCCGGGCGGCCTTCCGGCGGACCGCCTCGCGGGCGAGGGAGGCGACGGTGGCGCGGTCCACGAGCAGCTCGACGTCGGGCACCTGGACGCCGGCCTGCGTGGTGTACCGGCCGTCGGTGCCGAAGACGTCCCCGCCATCGGTGCGCAGCAGCAGCGCGCCGTTGGAGCCGGTGAAGCCGGTCAGGTAGCGGACGTTGAGCAGGTTGGTCACCAGGACGGCGTCCAGCCCCTGCTCCCCGGCGGTCGCCCGCAGCGCGTCCCGTCGGGCGGCGTGGTTCACCGGTGACCTCGGGCGACCAGCCACTGCAGCGCCAGCACGTAGCCCTGCACGCCGAGGCCGGCGATGACGCCGTCGGCCACCCGGGAGACGTAGGAGAAGTGCCGGAACTCCTCCCGCTTGTGGATGTTGGTGATGTGCACCTCGACCAGCGGGCCGTTGAGCGCGGCCAGGGCGTCGTGCAGCACCACGGAGGTGTGCGACCACCCGCCGGGGTTGATCACCACGGCCTCGCCGACGTCGGAGGCGGCGTGCACCCAGCCGAGCAGCTCGCCCTCGCTGTCGGTCTGCCGCACGCGTACCTCGACGCCGAGGTCCCGGCCGGTGCCCTCGAGCAGCTCGACCAGCTCGGCGTACGTCGTCGTCCCGTACTTCTCGGGCTCGCGCAGGCCGAGCCGGCCGAGGTTGGCGCCGTTGAGCACCTGGATCGTCACGCTTCCTCCGCTACTGCGGCCCACGCCGCGTCCAGCCAGGCCTGGTCCGGATCGGCCAGGATCCGCGGGTGGCCCAGCCCGTCCAGGACGACGAACCGCAGCGACGCCCCGCGGGCCTTCTTGTCCACCCGCATGACCGACTGCAGCCGCGTCCAGTCCCCGGCGTAGCGGGTCGGCAGCCCCATCGCGGCGACCAGCTCGCGGTGCCGGTCGACCTCGGCGCGGGTCAGCAGCCCGGCCTGCCCGGCCAGCTCGGCGGCGAACACCAGGCCGACGGCGACCGCCTCGCCGTGCCGCCAGCCGAAGTCCTCGACCCGCTCGATGGCGTGGGCGAGGGTGTGCCCGTAGTTGAGGAACTCGCGGCGGCCGGTGTCGAACAGGTCCTCGCCCACCGCCTCGGCCTTGACCCGCACCGCGCGCTCGATGAGCTCGACGGTGTCGCGGCGGCCGGTGGGGTCGGCCTCGAGCAGCTCGAGGACGGCGGCGTCGGCGATGAACCCGCACTTGACGACCTCGGCCAGCCCGGCGCGGAACTCCGCCTCCGGCAGCCCGGCGAGGACGTCGGTGTCGGCCAGCACCCCGGCCGGCGGGTGGAACGCCCCGACGAGGTTCTTGCCGGCGCCGGTGTTGATGCCGGTCTTCCCGCCGACGGCGGCGTCGACCATGCCCAGCAGGCTGGTCGGCAGGTGGACGACGCGGACGCCGCGGACCCAGGTGGCGGCGAGGAACCCGGCCAGGTCGGTGACCGCTCCCCCGCCGACCCCGACGACGGCGTCGGACCGGGTCAGCCCCAGGCGGCCGAACTCCTCCCAGGCGCGGGCGGCGACCACGGCGGTCTTGGCGGCCTCCCCGTCGGGGACGACGACGGCCTCCGCGGCGACCCCGGCGGTCTGCAGCGTCTCCACCGCCGCGCCGGCGAGCCCGGCCAGCGGCGGGGCGTGGACGACGGCCGCCCGCGCGGTGCCGGCCAGCACCAGCCCCAGCTCGACCTGCGCCCCCGGCCCGATGACGACGTCGTAGGGCTTGCCGCCCGGGACGGTCACCCGCCGCAGCGTCATCGGTTGGTCCGCGTGCGCAGGGCGGCGGCGACGTCGGCGATCACGTCGCCGGGCTCGCGGCCGCCGGTGGGGACGCGCAGCGAGGCCACCTCCTCGTACAGCGGTGCCCGTGCCAGCAGCAGGTTGCGCAGCGTGGCCCGGGGGTTCATGCCCAGCACCGGGCGGGTGCGGCCCAGGCCCACGCGCTCGGCCGCGGAGGAGAGGTCGACGTCCAGCCACACGACCGTGCCGCCGGCCCGGCCGTAGCCGACCAGCAGCTCCCGCGTCGCGGCGCTGAGCACCGCTCCGCCGCCGAGGGCCAGGACGCCCTCGTGCGCGCCGAGCGCCCGGGCCACGGCCTGCTCCTCGAGGGAGCGGAAGAACGGCTCGCCGCGCTCGACGAACAGGTCGGCGACGGTCTGCCCGGTGACGTCCTCGATGTCGGCGTCGGTGTCGCGGAAGGGGACGCCGAGCATCTCGGCGACCGCCGTGCCGACGGTGGTCTTGCCCGACGACGGCGGGCCGACGAGGACCAGGACGGGGCGGGTCGTCGGGTCGGCGGGGGTCCCGGGTTCGGCGGGGGTCAACGGATCGCCAGCGCGTCGAGGTAGGCCTGCGCGTTGCGGCGGGTCTCGGTCAGCGAGTCGCCGCCGAACTTCTCCAGCGCGGCGTCGGCCAGCACGAGGGCCACCATCGCCTCCATGACGACGGCGCCGCGGGGCACCGCGCACGCGTCGCTGCGCTGGTTGATCGCGACCGCCGGCTCACCGGTGGCGACGTCGACGGTGGACAGCGCCCGCGGGACGGTCGAGATCGGCTTCATCGCCGCACGGACCCGCAGCACCTCGCCGTTGGTCATGCCGCCCTCGATGCCGCCGGCGCGGTCGGTGGTCCGCTGGACCCGGCCGTCGGCGAGCACGATCTCGTCGTGGGCGACCGACCCGCGGCGCCGGGCGGTCTCCAGGCCGTCGCCGACCTCGACCGCCTTCACCGACTGCACGCCCATCAGGGCGGCGGCCAGCCGGGAGTCCAGCCGGCGGTCCCAGTGCACGTGGCTGCCCAGGCCCGGCGGCAGGCCGTGGACGACGACCTCGATGACCCCGCCGAGGGTGTCGCCGTTCTTCCGGGCGTCGTCGACCTCGGCGACCATCAGCTCACTGGTGGCCGGGTCGGCGCAGCGGACCGGGTCCTCGTCGATCCGGGGGTTGTCCTGCGGGCCGGGGACGAGGCCGTCGGGCGCGACGACCGGCCCGATGCCGACCACGTGGCTGACGACCTCGGCGTCGAGCGCCTGGCGCAGGAACGCGCGGGCGACCGCACCGAGGGCGACGCGGGCGGCGGTCTCCCGGGCGCTGGCCCGCTCCAGGACCGGGCGGGCGTCGTCGAAGCCGTACTTCTGCATGCCGGCCAGGTCGGCGTGGCCGGGGCGCGGCCGGGTGAGCGGCGCGTTGCGGGCCTGGCCCGCGAGCACCTCGGGGTCGACCGGGTCGGCCGACATCACCGTCTCCCACTTGGGCCACTCGGTGTTCCCGACCTGGACGGCGATCGGCCCGCCCTGCGTCAGGCCGTGCCGGACCCCGCCGGTCAGCGTGACGACGTCCTGCTCGAAGGACATCCGCGCGCCGCGGCCGTGGCCGAGCCGGCGCCGGGCCAGGTCGACGTCGAGGTCGGAGGTCTGCACCCGCACACCGGCGGGCAGGCCCTCGAGGATGGCGGTGAGCTGCTGGCCGTGCGACTCACCGGCGGTCAGCCAGCGCAACATGCCCCGGAGTCTAGAAGGACCGCCGTCCACCCCTTCCCGCGCAGGCTCGGGCGGGCCCCTGGAGGGTGGCCGTCGCAGCTCGTCACCAGGGGCCCTCCAGCGCCAGCGCGAGCACCGCCCCGACCAGCAGCGGCGGTCCGAACGGCAGGGCGGTGCGCCACCCGGCCCGGCGGGTTGCCAGCAGCGCCAGGGACACCGCGGCGCCGGTGAGCAGGCCGAGGAACACCCCGGCCAGCAGCGCGCCCCAGCCCACCCAGCCGAGCACCAGCCCGAGCAGGCCCAGCAGCTTCACGTCGCCGTAGCCGAGCCCCTGCGGCGAGGCCAGCGCGCCGAGGGCGGCCAGCCCGAACGCGACGGCCGCCGCCAGCACCGCGCGCAGCAGCGCCGGCCACGTGCCCAGCACGGCCGCGTCGGCCAGCAGGGCGGCGCCGACCACGGCGTACGCGGGGAAGGTGACCCGGTCGGGCAGCCGGTGGACGGCGAGGTCCACCCCGGCCAGCACGACCCCCGCCGCGGCGGCCCACGCGAGACCGGCCGTGGCCGGACGCAGCCCCGCGAGGAGCAGCACCCCGGCGAACGCCGCGCCGAGCAGCCCGCAGGTCAGCGCCGTCCGCACCGGCCCGGCCGACGCCGCGTCGTCCCGGTGCGCCAGGCGGACGGTGCAGCGGGCCAGCCACGGCCCGAGCGCCAGCGCCGGGACGGCGGCCAGCACCGCGACGACGGCGCCCGGGAGCTCCCCGACCGGCACCGGGGTCAGCGGGTGTCGAGCGCCGCGCGCATCGCCTCGATCGGCGCGGGGTGCCCGGTCATCAGCTCCACCTGCGCGGTGGCCTGCCAGAACAGCACGTCCAGGCCGCCGACGACGGTGCCGCCGGCCTCCCGCACGCGCTGCGCCAGCGGGGTGGGCCACGGGTCGTAGAGCACGTCGAGGACGGTCTGCCCGGCCCGCCACGGCAACGAGGACACGACCGGCTGCCCGCCGACCGGCACGGTGCTCACCACGACGGAGGCGTCGACGACCGCGCCCTCCAGCGAGCGCACCGTCGTGGGCACGTCCAGGGTCTCCAGCACCCGCAGCAGGTCGAACGCCCGCGCGGGCTGCCGGACGACGACGTCCACGTGCTGGGCTCCCAGCGAGGCCAGCGCGACCGCGGCGGCGGCCGCCGTGCCCCCGGCCCCGACGATCGCCGCCCGGTCCACCTGCTCGACGCCGGCCAGCTGCAGGGCCATGCCGATGCCGGTGACGTCGGTGTTCTCCGCCCGCCACCCGGCCTCGGTGCGGACCAGCGTGTTCGCCGCGTGCAGCAGCTGCGGGAGCGGGTCGACGACGTCGGCGACGTCCACGGCGGCCTGCTTGCACGGCATGGTGACCGAGAAGCCGCGCCACTCCTCCCCGAGCCCGGCGAGCAGGACCGGCAGGTCCTCCGCGCCGATGTCCAGCGCGTCGTAGGTCCAGTCGGTCAGCCCGAGCGCCGCGTACGCCGCCCGGTGCAGCAGCGGGGACAGCGAGTGCCCCACCGGGCGGCCGAGGACCGCCGCCCGGTGGGTGCCGTGCTGCCGCGTCCCCCCGTCAGCCACCGCAGCCGAGGCCGGCGCTGGCGCAGCGCTCCCGGGCCGCCTGGAACTCCGCGTAGTCGGCGGTGAAGAAGTGGTGGCCGTCGGCGTTCTCCAGCACGTAGTACAGGAGGTCCCCGGACGACGGCGCCAGGGCCGCCTCGAGGCTGGCCTCACCCGGCGAGCTGATCGGCGTCGGCGGGAGGCCGGCGCGGGTCCGGGTGTTGTACGGGCTGTCGGTCTGCAGGTCGTCGACGGTCAGCTCGTTGCCGTTCTTCTGCAGGCCGTACGCCAGCGCCGCGTCGACCCCGAGCGGGATGCCCTGGCTCAGCCGGTTGTAGACGACCTGGGCGACGTCGGTCCGCTCCTCGTCCAGCCGGGTCTCCGACTGGACCATGGAGGCCACGGTGACCACGTCGTGCACCGACCGGCCGGCGGCCGCGGCCCGCTGCTCGAGCTGCAGGCCGTTCGCCGTCTCGGTGAACTTCGCGACCATCGCGCGCAGCATGTCGACCGGCTCGTCGTCCGGGGTGAAGTCGTAGGTGGCCGGGAAGAGGTAGCCCTCCAGGGTCCCGTTCGCGTAGGCCGGCAGGCCCAGGGCGGCGGGGTCGGCCGCCGCGGCCTGCACCTCCTCCAGCGGGGTCTGGGTGGCCTCGGCGAGCCGCTCCAGGACCGCCTGCACGGTGAAGCCCTCGGGGATGGTCACCCGCGAGAACAGCCGGGTGGCCGGGTCGAGCAGCAGGTCGAGCGCCGCCTGGCCGCTCATCTGCGACCGCATGGAGTAGACGCCGGGTTGGATGCCGGTCGCCGCCGGCTCGGTCTCGGCGGCCTCGATGAACGGGCCGACCGAGGCGATGACACCGTCGTCGACGAGGGTCCGGCCGATGTCGCTGAGGGTGTCGCCCACCGCGATGCGCACCTCGACGCTGCCGGTGCCCTGCCCCGCGAAGTCCTCGCTGGGCGGGTTGACCAGGTTGATCAGCGCCTTGCCGCCGACGACGATGCCGGCGACCAGACCGGCCAGCACGACCAGCGACAGGACGACGGCCAGCGGGCTGCGCCGCCCGCCTCGGCCGCCCCGGCGCCCGCCGTCGCCGTCGCCGTCCCGCCGGCGCCGGGAGCGGCGCGGGTCGTCGGACCCGGCGGCGCCGATCACCTCGAGGCCGCCGGTGGCGTCGTCGTCCTCGTCCCAGCCGTGCAGGTCGCGGTCGGCGGTGCCCTCGTCGTCGGAGGGGTCGCCGGGCACGGCCGGCTGCGCGCCGAGGGGCTGGGCCACGGTCTGGTCGTCGTCGGCCGCGTCGGCGCGCCGCGGCATGCGCGACCAGGCGCCCGCCGGCCGCGGTGGGAGGTCCGGCAGCGGGGCCGAGGGGTGCGTCGAGCCCTCCTCGTCCCGGGACGCGGTCAGCCGGGGCAGTCCGCCGCCGGGACCGGGCAGCGGGCCGGTGCTGCGGTCGCCGGGGGCGGCGGCGCGGCCGCCCGGGGAGCGCGGCATCGAGGCCATCCACGCCGTGGCGGGGACGCCGCTCGGGAGGTCCGGGGACGCGTGCCGACCCCGCCGCGAGGACGGGGTCGGACCCGTCACGACTGCTCCCGCTGGGCGTCCAGATAGGCCTGGAGGATGACCACGGCGGCGGCCTGGTCGATCACCGAGCGCTGCTGTCGGCTGTCGAGACCGTTCGCCCGGAGGGAACTGGCTGCGGTCACGGTGGAGAGCCTTTCGTCGACGAGGTGCACGGGCACGGAGCCGATGCGCCCGGCGAGTGCCCGAGAGTAAGCACGGGCCTCCCGCGCAGAGGCGCCCGACGCTCCCGAGAGGTGCCTCGGCTCCCCCACGATCACCTCTGTCACCTCGTGTTCCACGACGAGGTCGGCGATGCGGTCCAGGTCGGACTCGTCGCGCCGGCGCTGGACGGTCTCCAGCGGGCTGGCCAGGGTGCCCGTCGGGTCGGAGATCGCCACCCCCACCCGCACCGTGCCGACGTCGATGCCCAGCCGCCGGCCCTGCTTCGGTCGGCGCGGCGGGATCGGCAGGCCGCCCGGCAGCCCGCCGGACAGGTCGATCTGCGCCGTCTCGTGGCGCACCGGCGGGAAGCCGGCGGTCAGGTCGATGGCCTCGGTGCTGTGGTGGCCCGGCTCCTGCGGCGCAGCCGGCGGGGCCGGGCGCGGGCGGGCCGGCGGCGGGGGCACCGCCGGGCGGCGCACCCGCCGCTCGCCCACCGGGCCGGTCTCGTCGGGGCTGGGGTACTGGGGTCCGGCCACGCCTGCCTACCTCCCTGCGGCGGTCGCGACCGCCTGTTCGCCGGCCTGCAGGGCCGCTGGGATGCCCGCGGGGTCGGTACCGCCCCCCTGGGCCACGTCTGCCTTCCCGCCGCCCTTGCCGCCCACCTGGGCGGCGGCGACCCGGACCAGGTCGCCGGCGGAGAGCCCCCGCTGCACGGCGGCCGGGTTGAGGGCCGCCACGACGGCCACCTTGCCCGCCGTCTCCGACGCGAGCAAGACCACCGCCGGCCGGTCGCCGGGCAGCCGCCCGCGCACGTCGAGGGTCAGCGTGCGCAGGTCCCCGCCCGCCAGTCCACCCGGCGCGCCGGTGACCACGGAGATGCCGTTGACGTCCCGCGCCCCGGCGGCCAGCTCCCCCGCCGCGGCGAGGGTCTGCTGCGCGCGCAGCTCGGCCAGCTCCTTGTCCACGTCCCGCAGCCGGGCGAGCATGCCGCTCACCCGCTCGACCAGGTTGTCGGTCGGCGTCTTGAGCACCTCGCCGAGCTGCCGGACGAGGTCGCGCTCGCGGGCCAGGTAGCGGAAGCCCTCCAGACCGACGACGGCCTCCACGCGGCGGGAGCCGGAGCCCACCGACGACTCGCCGGTCAGCGCCAGCGTGCCGATCTGCGCGCTGCCCTGGACGTGGGTGCCACCGCACAGCTCGCGCGACCACGGGCCGCCGATCTCCACGACCCGGACCTGCTCGCCGTAGGTCTCCCCGAACAGCGCCAGCGCGCCGATGGCCTGCGCCTCGGGCAGCGTCATGTAGTTGGCGGTGACCTTGTGGTCGGCGCGGACCGCGGCGTTGGCGACGTCCTCGATGTCGTGCCGCTGCTGCTGGGTGAGCGCGCCCTGCCAGGCGAAGTCCAGCCGCAGGTAGCCGGGGCGGTTGTAGGAGCCCGACTGCAGCGCCTGCGGGCCGAGCACCTGGCGCAGCGCGGCGTGCACCACGTGGGTGCCCGAGTGCGCCTGGCAGGCCGACAGCCGCCACTCGCGGTCGACCTCGGCGACCAGCTCGGCGCCCTCGCGCAGCTCGCCGTCCAGGACCCGCACCTGGTGGGCGACCAGGCCCTTGACCGGCCGCTGCACGTCGAGCACCTCGGCGCGGCCGCCGTCCCAGGTCAGGACGCCGGCGTCGGCGACCTGGCCGCCGGACTCGGCGTAGAACGGCGTGCGGTCGAGCACCACCCGGGTGACCTCGCCGGGACCGGCCGGGGCGACCTCGGCCCCCTCCTCCGCGGCGAGGTCGGAGACCAGGCCGAGCACGCGCGAGTCGGTCCGCAGCGTGTCGTAGGCACGCCAGTCGGTGGGCCCGTGGTCGGCGAGCAGCCGCCGGTAGGCCAGGACGTCGACCGAGCCGGTCTTCTTGGCGCGTGCGTCGGCGCGGGCCCGGTCGCGCTGCTGCTGCATGAGGGCCCGGAAGCCCTCCTCGTCGACGCTGACGCCCTGCTCGGTGGCCATCTCGAGGGTGACGTCGATCGGGAAGCCGTAGGTGTCGTGCAGCGAGAAGGCCTGCTCCCCCGACAGCTCCGGCGTCCCGGCCCGCTTGGCCTGGGCGACGGCGGTGTCGAACAGCGTCGTCCCGGCGGCGAGGGTGCGCCGGAACGCCTCCTCCTCGGCGTAGGCGACGCTGGAGATGCGCGCGAAGTCGGTCTCCAGCTCCGGGTAGCTGGCCTTCATCGCGTCGCGGGAGACCGGCAGCAGCTCGGGCAGGGTGGCCTCGTCGACGCCGAGCAGCCGCATCGAGCGGACGGCGCGGCGCAGCAGCCGGCGCAGGATGTAGCCGCGGCCCTCGTTGCCCGGCGTCACGCCGTCCCCGATGAGCATCAGGCCGCTGCGGACGTGGTCGGCGACCACGCGCAGCCGGACGTCGTCCTCGTGATCGCGGCCGTAGGTCACGCCGGCCAGGTCGGCCGCGCGGCGCAGCACCGGGGCGACCTCGTCGATCTCGTAGAGGTTGTTCACCCCCTGGAGCAGGTAGGCCACCCGCTCCAGGCCCATGCCGGTGTCGATGTTCTTCTTCGGCAGGTCGCCGACGATGCGGAACTCCTCCTTGGACCGCACGTCGTCGAGCTGGTACTGCATGAAGACGAGGTTCCAGATCTCGAGGAACCGGTCCTCGTCGACCACCGGACCGCCGTCGGCGCCGTGCTCGGGCCCGCGGTCGTAGTAGATCTCGCTGCACGGGCCGCCCGGTCCGGGCTGGCCGGTGTGCCAGTAGTTGTCCTTCAGCCCCCGGCGCTGGATCCGCTCCTCGGGCAGCCCGGCGATGCGCTTCCACGCGTCGGCCGCCTCGTCGTCGTCCAGGTAGACGGTGACCCAGATGCGCTCCGGGTCGAAGCCGAGCCCGCCGTCGGCCACCGGGCCGGTGACCAGGTCCCAGGCGTGCTGGATGGCCCCCTCCTTGAAGTAGTCCCCGAAGGAGAAGTTGCCGTTCATCTGGAAGAACGTGCCGTGGCGGGTGGTCTTGCCCACCTCCTCGATGTCGAGGGTGCGCACGCACTTCTGCACGCTGGTGGCCCGCGGGTAGGGCGCGGGCTCGCGGCCGGTCAGGTACGGGATGAACGGCACCATCCCGGCCACCGTGAACAGCAGGGACGGGTCCGGCGAGACCAGCGAGGCGCTGGGGACGACGGTGTGGCCGCGCGCGGCGAAGTGCTCCAGGAAGCGGCGGCGGATCTCGGCGGTCTGCATGTCCTACTCGGTCGGAAGAGGGCGGGACGGTCGGCCCCGCGGGCGGGAGGGGGTCAGGAGTCGGCGGCGTGCGCGCCCCGGCGGTAGGGCAGCTGGGCCGGCCGGCCGTCGGGCAGCGGGGCGTCCAGGCCGGTGCCGGCGCGCAGCTCCTGCTCCCGCGCGCTGGCGGCGGCCCGGACGTCGGCCCCGAACTCGCCGATCGCGTCGGCGAGGTCGCGCAGGCCCTCGACCAGGGCGCCCGCGATGCCCTGCGGGGTCAGCTTCTCCGCCGCCCGCGACAGCTTGCGGACGACGAGGGCCCCGATGGTGATGCCCATGGCGAGCCAGAACAGCCGGCGCATCAGGCGGCCCGCCGGGCGGCGCGGCGCGCGCGGCGCTCGTCCTTGTCGCGGCGGGCGGCCTCGGCGATCGCCTGGCCCTCCCGCTTCTTCTTCGCCGCGCTGCGGACGCCGTAGCTGAACGCGGCGACCTTGATCAGCGGGCTGCCGAGGGTCGCGGCGACGACGCTGGTGAGGGCGGCGACGTTGCTGGAGACGTTGGCGGCGTTGCCGGTGATGTCGTCGACCCGCTCCAGGTTGCTGTTGACGTGCGCGACCGTGGTCGAGGCCTGGCTCAGGATCGGCGCGCTCTGCTCCCGCGTCTGGCGGATGGTCAGGGTCGCCTCGTCCAGCGTGCGTCCCAGCTTGAGGATCGGGACGGCGAGCAGCAGCACCAGCAGCACCAGCGCCAGCGCTGCGATCAATCCGGCCCACTCTCCTGCGGTCACGCGCGGGTCTCCTGTTCCTCGGCTGTCTCGTCCGGAACCGGGCTGCGCCCGGGGCTCCCGGCGGGCGTCGGCCCGGCGTGGTCACAGTAGTCGCGGCCGCAGACCGCCGTCCGCGCACCGCCGGAGCCCGGCGGCGGTGGCTGGACGGTGCCGCCGGTCAGGCCCGGCGCCCCGGCTGTCGTCTGACGATCGCCCGCAGCTTGCCCAGCCGAGCCGCGATCGGGCCCTCGGCTCCGCGGCTGGTGGGCCGGTAGTAGTCGCGACCGACCAGGGCGTCCGGCGGGTACTGCTGCGGCACGATCCCGTCGGGGGCGTCGTGCGGGTAGCTGTAGGACGTGCCGTGGCCGAGCTTCTTCGCCCCGGCGTAGTGGGCGTCGCGCAGCCCCGGCGGCACCGGCCCGCCGAGGCCGGCCCGCACGTCGGCGACCGACTCGCCGATGGCCACGGTGACCGCGTTGGACTTCGGTGCGGTGGCCAGGTGGACCACGGCGTGCGCCAGCGGGAAGTGGCCCTCCGGCATGCCGATGAACTGCACGGCCTGCATCGCGGCGACCGCGGTCTGCAGCGCCGTCGGGTCGGCCAGGCCGATGTCCTCGCTCGCCGAGATGATCAGCCGGCGGGCGATGAAGCGGGGGTCCTCCCCCGCCTCCACCATCCGCGCCAGGTAGTGCAGGGCGGCGTCGACGTCGCTGCCGCGGATCGACTTGATCAGCGCGCTGGCGACGTCGTAGTGCTGGTCGCCCTGGCGGTCGTAGCGCACCGCGGCCTGGGCGACCGCCGTCTCGAGGGTGACCAGGTCGATCTCGGCCAGCTCGGCGGCCAGCGCGGCGCCGGCGCCGGACTCCAGCGCCGTCAGCGCCTTGCGGCCGTCGCCGCCGGCGATGCGGACGAGGTGCTCCTCGGCCTCGCTGCTCAGCGTGACCGCGCCGTCGAGCCCGCGGTCGCTCGTGAGCGCGCGGCGCAGCAGCGTGCGGACGTCGTCGTCGGAGAGCGGCTGCAGCGCCAGCACCAGGGACCGCGAGAGCAGCGGGCTGACCACCGAGAAGAACGGGTTCTCGGTGGTGGCGGCGATCAGGCTGACGATGCGGTCCTCGACCGCGGACAGCAGCGAGTCCTGCTGGGTCTTGGAGAAGCGGTGCACCTCGTCGATGAACAGCACCGTGCGCCGGCCGGCGTAGGTCAGCTCCCGCTTCGCCGCCGAGATGACCGCCCGGACCTCCTTGACCCCGGAGTCCAGGGCCGACAACTGCACGAACTGGCGCTTGGTGGCCAGTGAGATGACGTGCGCGAGCGTCGTCTTGCCGGTGCCGGGCGGGCCGTACAGGACCAGCGACATCGGCTCGTCGCCCTCGACCAGGCGGCGCAGCGGGGCGCGCGGGCCGAGCAGGTGCTGCTGGCCGACGACCTCGTCCAGGGAACGCGGCCGCATCCGCACGGCCAGCGGGGCGCCGGGGTCGACGGCGACGGCCTCCGCAGGCGCCTCGTCGAACAGCGAACTCACGGTTGCGACGCTACCCGCGGGGCACGACACCCCCGTGCAGCAACGACGCATCGGAGACCGCCCCGTCAGCGCCATCGGCCTCGGCGCCATGCCCCTGTCCACCAAGACCGACCGGCCCTCCCCCGAGGACGCCGTCGCCACCGTCCACGCCGCGCTCGACGCCGGCGTGACGCTCATCGACACCGCCGACGCCTACGCCCGCGACGAGGCGGAGTTCGGCCACAACGAGTCGCTGGTCGCCGACGCCCTGGCCTCCTACGGGTCCGGCGCGGACGACGTCCTGGTGGCGACCAAGGGCGGGCACACCCGGCGCGGCACCGACTGGGAGCTCGACGGCACCCCGGCCTACCTGCGCAAGGCCTGCGAGGGGTCGCTGCGGCGCCTCGGCGTGGACGCGATCGGGCTCTACCAGTTCCACCGGCCCGACCCGGACACGCCCTGGGAGGAGTCGATGGGCGCGTTGCGGCAGCTCGCCGACGACGGCCTGGTCCGCATGGTCGGGATCTCCAACGCCGACATCGCGCAGATCGACGTCGCCCGCTCGATCGTGGGCCCGGCGCTGGTGAGCGTGCAGAACCAGTTCTCCCCCGGCTGGCGGTTCTCCGCCGGCGAGGTGGCGCACTGCGCGGCGCACGGGCTGGCGTTCCTGCCGTGGAGCCCGTTCGGCGGCGTGTCCGCGGCAGGCTCGCTGGACGACACCGCGCCGGCGTTCGCCGAGGTGGCGTCGGAGCTGGGCGTGTCGGTGTACCGGGTGGCGCTGGCCTGGCACCTGGCGCAGTCGGACGTGGTCGTGCCCATCCCGGGGGCGTCGCGCCCGGCGTCCATCGTCGACTCCGCGGCCGCGGCCGACCTGCAGCTGACCGCCGACCAGCTGGCCCGCCTGGACAGCTGACCGCCGCCGGGCCTCCCGCTGCTGCGTCCGCAGCCCCCACAATGGCCCCACGACCGGGCCCTCCGAAGGGATCGCGGACATGGCCGTCACCCCGTCTCCTGCCCCGACCAGCACCGGGCCGCTCGTCGCCGCTCAGGTGATGCGCCCTCCGGTGACGACGGTGGAGCACAGCGCCCACGTCGCCGCGGTCGCCTACCTGATGAAGAAGTCGCACGACAACGCGCTGGTGGTGATCAGCGACGACGGCGAGCGCCGGCCGATCACGGTGATCTGCGACAGCGATGTCACCCAGGCGGTCGCGGACGGGCGGGACCTCGAGGAGACCCGGATCACCGACCTGCACCTCGGCGAGGTCGTGACGTTCACCTCGGACACGCCCGTTCCGCAGGTGGCCGAGCGGATGCTCGAGACGCGGGTCGCCTACGCGCCGGTGGTCGAGGACGGTCGGCTCGTGGGGCTGGTCGACCTGGCGGTGGTCTGCGGGGCGCTGCTGACCGACCGCCGGTCGCACGGCCTGCGCGACGACGAGGCGTAGCCGCCGCCCGCGGACGGCTCAGCCGGCCAGCGGTGCCGCGGCACGGCGGCCGGCCAGCAGGGTGGCGACGAACACCGCGCCCACGACGGCCACCACCCACGGCAGCAGCGGCCGGCCCTGCGGGGACGCCGCGAGCCAGAACACCTGGACCGCGCCGGCGAGGGCGTCGCCGAGCCCGCGGGGCAGCCCCGCTCCCGGCCGGAGGTACGGCTCCAGGTAGGTCACCGCGGTCAGCGCCGGGCCGACGAACCAGGTCACCAGCAGGACGGCCGGCCACACCGCGAGCCGGGCCGGCGGTCGGACGCCGACGACGACCAGCGCCGCGGCGAGCACGGCGGCCTGCAGCCAGACGGCGGCGGTCCCCACCGCGCCCAGCGCTGTCAGGGGCAGGACGGCCAGGACGACCGAGCTCAGCCAGCCCGGCAGGACGCCGGCGACCAGCCCGAGCGCCACCCCCAGGCCCACCCCGCCGAGCACGGCCAGCGAGCCGATCCCCCACGCCAGCACGCTTCCCGCCACGACCACCGCGCAGAGAGCGGTGAGCACCCACCGGTCGGCGTCGAACCCCGATCCGCGGCCGGCCGCGGCGACCGACTGGGCCAGGCACACGACCGCGGCCAGCGCCGTTCCGCAGCCGGTGGCCAGCAGCACCCGGCCCCGGGACCCCGGCCGCACCAGCAGGCCGGTCAGCCCGGCCAGCACGCCCCCCGCGGCGGCGCCGAGCACCAGCGCGGTGAGCAGCGAGGCCCGCAGCGGCAGGGCCAGGGGCGCCCCCCGACCGACGCCGTCCAGCAGCCAGGGCAGGTACCCGACGACCCACCAGGCCAGCGCGGCGACGGGCACCAGCCCCCACGCCGGCAGCCGGCGCGCCGTCCGGACCGGCGCCGGCGAGGGGGCGATCACCTCAGCGGCCGAGGACCTCGCGCAGCGCGGCCAGCACCAGCGCGACGGTGTCGGGACGGGCGTTGGCGCCCATCAGCCCGATCCGCCACACGGTGGCCGCGTACGCGCCGACGCCGCCGCCGATCTCCAGGTCGTAGCGCTCCAGCAGTTCCTTGCGGACCGACGCGGAGTCCACGCCGTCGGGCACCCGCACGGTGGTCAGCTCCGGCAGCCGGGAGCCCCCGGCGGCGAACAACTCCAGGCCCATGGCCTGCAGCCCCTCGTGCAGCAGCCGCCCGGCCTCCGCGTGCCGGGCGTGCACGGCCTCCAGGCCCTCGTCGAGGATCCGGCCCAGGCCGGCGTGCAGCGACACGACCATCCCGGTGGGCGCGGTGTGGTGGTAGGTGCGCCCGCCGGAGCCCGCGGCCTCGCCGGCGTAGCCGCCGAGCATGCCCAGGTCGAGGTACCAGCTGCGCGGCTGCTCGACCCGCCGCTCCCAGGCCCGGTCGTTGATGGTGAACGGCGCGAGGCCGGGTGCCACGCCCAGGCACTTCTGCGAGCCGGAGTAGGCCAGGTCCACGCCCCAGTCGTCCAGCCGCACCGGGATGCCGCCCAGCGAGGTCACGCAGTCGGCCAGGAGCAGGGCGTCGCCCTTGCCCGCGGCCAGCGGCTCGAGGTCGGAGAGCACACCGGTCGAGGTCTCGGCGTGGACCGCGGCGATCAGCTTCGGCGACGGGTGGGCGGAGAGCACGCGGTCGGCGTCGACCGGCTGCCCCCAGTCGTGGTCGACCCGGACGACCTCGGCGCCGCAGCGCGAGGCGACGTCCACCATCCGCTCGCCGAACAGGCCGTTGACCGCGACGACGACGACGTCACCGGGGCCCACGGTGTTGACGAAGGCCGCCTCCATGCCCGCCGAGCCGGTCGCCGACAGCGGCAGCGTGCGCCGGTTGGTCGTGCCGAACACCCGGCGGAGCCGGTCGGAGGTCTCGTCGAGGATCCCGAGGAAGACCGGGTCCAGGTGCCCCAGCAGCGGCTGGGCGAGGGCGACGGTCGCCTCCGGGTAGGGGTTGGAGGGACCGGGTCCGAGCAGGGTGCGGGCACGCAACGGCATGCCCGCAACCTACCGGCGGCCTGTGACGGGGCTCGCTAAGGGCGGATCATCACGTGTGTCGAGGTCGGCCCGGGGGCCCCGGGCTCGGCCGGCAGCGCCGGCTCCTCCGGCTTCGCGTCGATGCCCGCCTCCTTGCGCTGGGCCTCGGTGATCGGCGTCGGCGCGCCGGTGAGCGGGTCGAACCCGGCACCGGTCTTCGGGAAGGCGATGACCTCGCGGATGGAGTCCACCCCGGCCAGCAGCGCGGTCAGCCGATCCCAGCCCAGGGCGGCGCCGGCGTGCGGCGGCGGGCCGTAGGCGAAGGCCTCCAGGAAGAAGCCGAACCGCTCCCGGGCCTCCTCCCGCGACATGCCGAGCGTCTCGAACACCCGCTCCTGCAGCTCGGGGTCGGAGATGCGGACCGAGCCGCTGGCCAGCTCGTTGCCGTTGACCACCAGGTCGTAGGCGTCGGACAGGGCGCCGCCCCTGTCCTCGGCGAACCGCTCCCGCCACTCCGGGGTGGGCGAGGTGAACGGGTGGTGCATGAACGTCCAGTCGCCGTCCTCGGTCTCCTCGAACATCGGGAAGTCGACGACGAACAGGAACGACCACGAGCCCGGCTCGATCAGCCCCAGCCGGCGGGCGATCTCGTTGCGCGCCGCTCCCAGCAGCTCCTGCGAGGGACGCCGCTGGCCGGCGGCGAAGAACACGCAGTCGCCGGGCTTCGCACCCACGGCGGCGACCAGGCCCTCGCGCTCGCTGTCGGAGATGTTCTTGGCGACCGGCCCGCCGAGCGTGCCGTCCTCGGCGATGGTCACGTAGGCCAGCCCGCGCGCGCCGCGGGACTTCGCCCAGTCCTGCCAGGCGTCGAACGCCCGCCGCGGCTGCGACCCGCCGCCGGGCATGACCAGGGCGCCGACGTAGGGCGCCTGGAAGACCCGGAACGGCGTGTCGGCGAAGTACCCGGTCAGCTCGGTCAGCTCGAGGCCGAACCGCAGGTCGGGCTTGTCCGACCCGAACCGGTCCATCGCCTCGCGGTAGCTCATCCGCGGGATCTCCGGCACCTCGTAGCCGGCCAGCTCCCGCCACAGCGCCCGGACGACGTCCTCGACCACGGCCAGGACGTCGTCGCGCTCGACGAAGCTCATCTCGAAGTCCAGCTGGGTGAACTCCGGCTGCCGGTCGGCGCGGAAGTCCTCGTCCCGGAAGCAGCGGGCGATCTGGTAGTAGCGCTCCAGCCCGCCGATCATCAGCAGCTGCTTGAACAGCTGCGGGGACTGCGGCAGCGCGTACCACTTGCCCGGCTGCAGCCGGACGGGGACGACGAAGTCGCGGGCGCCCTCGGGCGTGGAGCGGGTCAGGTTCGGCGTCTCGACCTCGACGAAGCCGTGCTGCGCCATGACGCCGCGGGCCACCCGGTTGATCTCGCTGCGCAGCCGCAGCGTCCGGGCCGGGCCCTGCCGGCGCAGGTCGAGGTAGCGGTACCGGTAGCGCACGTCGTCGCTGGCGGCCTGGTCGGTCTCGATCGGGAACGGCAGCGGCGCGGCCGGGGACAGCACGCGCAGCTCGGCGGCGGCCACCTCGATCTCGCCGGTCGGCAGCTCCGGGTTCTCGTTGCCCTCCGGCCGCCGGCGCACCTCGCCGGTGACCAGCACGCAGAACTCGTTGCGGAGCGCGTGCGCCTCCTCCTCGCGGACGACGACCTGGACGTACCCGGAGGCGTCGCGCAGGTCGACGAAGACCACGCCGCCGTGGTCGCGGCGGCGGGCCACCCAGCCGGCGAGGGTGACGGTGGAACCGGCGTCCGACGCGCGCAGCGTGCCGGCGTCGTGGGAGCGGAGCACTAGAGGGGAGCCTTTCGGGACGGGGTCACCAGCGGTCGTGCACGTGCGCACGGATGCGCGCGTCGTAGAGCCGCTCGAGGTCGGCGAGGTCGGAGTCTGTCAGCGGGGGCAGCTCGGCCGCCTCCGCGTTGCCGCGGGCCTGCCCGACGTTGCGGGCGCCGGGGATGACCGAGGTGACGCCGGGCTGCTGGATCACCCAGCGCAGCGCCACGGCGCTGGGCACCCGGTCGCCGCAGATCTCGACGAACTCCCGGGCGGCCTGGACGCCGACCTCGTAGGGGACCCCCGCGAAGGTCTCGCCGACGTCGAAGGCCTCGCCGTGCCGGTTGAAGCTGCGGTGGTCGTCGGGCGCGAAGGTCGTCGACTCGGTGTAGCGGCCGCTGAGCAGACCGCTGGCCAGCGGCACCCGGGCCAGGACGCCGACCTGCGCCTTGGCCGCGGCCGGCAGCAGCTCCTCCAGCGGCTTGCGCCGGAAGACGTTGAGGATCACCTGGATCGACTGCACGCCCGGGTGCTCCAGGGCGGTCAGCCCCTCCGCGACGGTCTCCACCGAGACGCCGTACGCGGCGATCGCCTGCTCCTCGACCAGCGCGTCGAGGGTGTCGTACACCCGCTGGTCGCTGTAGACCGCGGTCGGCGGGCAGTGCAGCTGCACCAGGTCGAGGGTCTCGACGCCGAGGTTGCGGCGGGACCGGTCGATCCAGGCGCGCAGGTTCTCCGGGGTGTACTGCGCCGCCTCGAACGGGTCGGCGCGCCGGCCGGCCTTGGTGGCGACGAACGGCCGCTCCGAGCACGCCGCCAGGGCCGCCCGGATGCGCTGCTCCGAGCGCCCGTCGCCGTAGACGTCGGCGGTGTCGAGCAGGGTGACGCCCGCGTCGAGGGCGGCGTCCAGGACCTCGGCGGCCGTGTCGTCGTCGACGTCCCCCCAGTCACCGCCCAGCTGCCAGGTGCCCAGGCCGACGACGCTGACGTCGGCCCCCGTCCGCCCGAGCGGCCGCTGCTCCATGGTGCTCATCGTTCGACTCCGCCCTCGTTCCGCTCCTCGGTCGCTGGCGCTCCCTGCGATGGTCGCTCGGGCGTCGTTCTCACAGTCGAGGTCACTCCCCCACCGTCGCACGCACCGTCTCGAACAGCTCGCCCACCGGGACGGCCCGCTGCTCGCCGGTGCGCAGGTCCTTGAGCTGGCCGACGCCCTCGGCCAGGTCGCGCTCGCCGATGACGACGACGTGCGAGGCGCCCGAGCGGTCGGCGGCCTTCATCGCTCCCTTGAGCCCGCGGTCGCCGTACACGGTGTCGGCCGAGACGCCCGCCCGGCGCAGCTGCCCGACCAGCTCCACCGCCAGCCGCTTGGCCTGGGCGCCCAGCGGCACCACGAACGCCTGCACGCCCGGGGCGACGCCGATGTCGAGCCCCTCGGCCTGCACCGCCAGCAGCGTGCGGTCCACCCCCACGGCGTAGCCGATGCCGGACAGGTCCGGGCCGCCCAGCGCCGCCGACAGCCCGTCGTAGCGCCCGCCGCCGCCGATCGCCGACTGGGCGCCCAGCCCGTTGTGCACGAACTCGAACGTCGTCTTGGTGTAGTAGTCCAGCCCGCGGACCAGCTTCGGCGCCTCGGTCCAGGTCACGCCGAGGTCGGTCAGGTGCTGGCGGACGGCGTCGTAGTGGGCCTTGGTCGAGTCCGAGAGGTGGTCGACCATCAGCGGGGCGTCGTCGAGCTGCGCCTGCACCTCGGGCCGCTTGTCGTCGAGCACCCGCAGCGGGTTGATCTCCGCGCGGCGGCGGGTCTCCTCGTCGAGGTCGAGCTCGTCCAGGTAGGCGACCAGCTTCTCCCGGTACTGCGGGCGGCAGGTCGCGTCGCCCAGCGAGGTGAGCAGCAGCTCGAAGTCGGTGAGCCCCAGGTCGCGGAAGCCCTGCACGCCGAGGGCCACCACCTCGGCGTCCAGTGCCGGGTCGTCGACCCCGAGGGCCTCCATGTCGACCTGGGTGAAGTGCCGGTACCGGCCGGCCTGCGGGCGCTCGTACCGGAACGCCGACCCGACGGTCCACAGCTTCACCGGCAGGGCGCCGGTGTGCAGGCGGTGCTCGATGAAGGCCCGCATCAGCCCGGCGGTGAGCTCGGGGCGCAGGGTCAGCGAGCGGCCGCCGCGGTCGTCGAAGGTGTACATCTCCTTGGTGACGACGTCGGTGGACTCACCCACCCCGCGGGAGAAGACGGCGGTCTCCTCGAACACCGGCGTCTCGACGTAGCCGTACCCGGCCAGCCGCAGCGGCGCGGTGAGCGCGTCGCGGACGGCCAGGAAGCGCGCCGACTCCGGCGGCAGGGTGTCGAAGGTGCCCTTCGGCGCCCGCAGGATCTGGTCGCTCACAGTCCTCTTCCCCTGGGGGCCGGGCCCGCGCCGACGGCGGCCTCGGCCAGGTACGGGTTGGTGGCGCGCTCGCGCCCGATCGTCGTCGCCGGCCCGTGCCCGGGCAGCACGACGGTCTCGTCGTCCAGCGGCAGGACGACGTCGCGCAGCGAGCGCAGCATCGCCTCCCACGACCCGCCCGGCAGGTCCACCCGGCCCACCGACCCGGCGAACAGCACGTCGCCGGCCAGCAGGCCGGGCGCCTCGCCGAGGTCGAGGGAGAAGACCACCGAGCCCTGCGTGTGGCCGGGGGCGTGCCGCACCGTCAGCTCCACCCCCGCCAGCGACAGGACGGCGCCGTCGTCGAGGGAGAGCACGTCCGACGGGTCGGGCAGCCGCACGCCGGTGATCAGCGGGGCCAGCTGGGGACCGTGCCACCGCACCGGGTCGGCGAGCATGCCGGAGTCGGCGGGGTGCAGGTAGGCGGGGATGTCGTAGCCGTCGCAGACCGGCAGCACCGAGAAGGTGTGGTCGAGGTGGCCGTGGGTGAGCACGACCGCGACCGGCTTGAGGCCGTCCTCGGCCAGCACCCGCGCCAGCGGCTCGACGGCGTCCATCCCGGGGTCGACGACCACGCACTCCTGCCGCGGACCGGAGGCGACCGCGTAGCAGTTCGTGCCGAACGCGCCGGCCGGGAACGAGCGGATGAGCACCCGTGCAGGTTACGCGGGGCCCCGTCGGCGCTCCCGGCTTCCCGGCTGTCAGGGAAGGAGCAGGTTCGCCGCCTAGACTCGCGGATCGACCAGCGGTGAGCGGGCGCGCTCCGGAGCGACCGCCGCGCCCCGCCGCAGCACCCGTCCCTTCGAGGAGTACCACCCGTGCCGAGCAACAAGCAGCGGCGGCAGGCCGCGCAGCGGCGCCTGCAGCGCCAACTCGAGCGCCGCGCCGAGCTCGCCCGCAAGCGCCGTCGCAACCTGCTCATCGGGGTCACCGCGGTGGCGGTGCTGGTCGTCATCGGGGCCGTCTGGCTGATCACCGGCGTCGGCGGCGACGACACCGACGACGCCGCCGCGACCCCGACCAGCGCCGCACCGACCACCCCGGCCGCCGTCGACGGCAGCGACGGGACGTGCGACTGGACCCCGGCCGACACCGCGAACAACCCCGACCTGAAGGCCGACTCCGGCACGCCGCCCACCGAGGTGAACCCGACCGGCACCACCCCGGTCACCATCACCACGAACTTCGGCGCCATCGGGCTGACCCTCGACAACGCCAACGCCCCCTGCGGGGTCGCGAGCATGACCTTCCTGGCGCAGCAGGGCTACTTCGACGGGACGATCTGCCACCGCGAGACCGACGGCGAGGGCCTCAAGGTGCTGCAGTGCGGCGACCCCAGCGGCACCGGCCGCGGCGGCCCGGCCTACGAGTTCCCCACCCAGGTCACCGGCGACGAGACCTACCCGCGCGGAACGGTGGCCATGGCCAACAGCGGCCAGGGCTTCGACGGCAGCCAGTTCTTCCTCGTCTTCGGCGACAGCCAGCTCCCGCCGAGCTACACCGTGCTCGGGACCATCGACGAGGCCGGCCTCGGCGTCCTCGACACCATCGCCGCCAACGGCAACGACGGCGCCAACGGCCCGGGTGACGGCGCGCCGACGCAGGAGGTCCGCATCGAGTCCCTGACGGTCGCTGCGTGAGGCTGCGGGCGCTGGCCGGCCTGGCGGGTGCGGCCCTGACCCTGGCGGCCTGCTCCGGCAGCGCCACCGGGGAGGTCGAGCCCTCGGGCGAGGACGGCGGGTCGGCCGCCGGCGGGTCGGCGCCGTCGGGCGCGCTGACCACCTGCGCGTGGTCGGACACCCCCTCCGGCAACCCCTACCTCATCGAGGTCGAGCCGCCGGACGACGAGGTGCCGGCCACGGGGACCACCGACCTGGTGATGTCGACCAACCTCGGCGACCTCACCCTCACCCTCGACCAGGAGCGCACCCCGTGCGCGGCAGCCAGCCTGGTCCACCTGGCCGAGAGCGGCTTCTTCGACGACTCCCCCTGCCACCGGGAGGTCGACAGCGCCGGCCTGCAGGTGCTCCAGTGCGGCGACCCGACCGGGACCGGCGCCGGCGGCCCCACCTACACCTTCCCCACCCAGGTCACCGGCGACGAGACCTACCCCCGCGGCACGATCGCGATGGCCAACAGCGGCCAGGGCTTCGACGGCAGCCAGTTCTTCCTGGTCTGGGGCGACAGCCAGCTGGCCCCGGACTACACGGTCGTCGGCTCGGTCGACGAGGCCGGGCTGGCGGTGCTCGACACGGTCGCGGCCAACGGCAACGACGGCTCGATGGACCCCAGCCCCGGCGGCGGCGCCCCGACGGTGCCGGTCACCGTCGCGTCGATGTCCGTCGCCTGATGCGGCGCGGCACCCGGTCGCTCGCCGTCCTGGCCACCGCGGTCCTCGGCGGCTGCACCACGGATGCCCCGAGTGCGCCGGAGCCGGCGGCCCCGTCGGTCACCCTGGAGAACACCCGGGTGGCGCAGTACGCGGCGGGGCAGCACACCGCTGCGGAGGTCGACTACGCCCAGAGCCCGCCGGTCGGCGGCCCGCACGACCCGGTGTGGGCCGACTGCACCGGCAGCGTCTACGACGTGGCGATCCGGCCGGAGAACGCCGTCCACTCCCTCGAGCACGGCGCGGTCTGGATCACCTACGACCCCGCCCTGCTGGCCGCGGACGACGTCACGGCCCTGGCGACCGCGGTGCGGGGCACCTACGGCCTGATGATGTCGCCGTACCCGGGACTGGGCACCGCCGTCGCGCTGCAGGCGTGGAACCACGCGCTGCGGCTCGACGACGTCGACGACCCGCGGCTGGTCGAGTTCACCCGGCTGCTGACCGGCAACCCCGAGAACACCCCGGAACCCGGCGCCCCCTGCGAGAACCCCGCCTTCCTGGCCACCCCGCGGACTGCTTGAGGGGCCGCTGCCGCCGGGCGGTGCTCATCGGCCTGACTCCGCGATGGCCCCCTGCAGGGCCCCGCCGCGAGCCTGAGGGCGGCGGGGGCAGGGGGTCCTTTCTCAGGCGGTGACGCGCTCCACGTCGAAGACGCCGTCCACGTTGCGCACCGTCTGCAGCACCGCGCCCAGGTGCGCCGGGTCGGCGAGCTCGAAGGTGAACCGGCTGATCGCGACGCGGTCCCGGCTGGTCTGCACCGAGGCGGACAGGATGTTGACCCGCTCGTCGGCCAGCGCCTTGGTGACGTCGGAGAGCAGCCGGTGCCGGTCGAGCGCCTCCACCTGGATGGCGACCAGGAAGACCGAGCCGGGCTGGCTGGCCCACTCCACCTCCACCAGGCGCTCGGGCTTGCGCTCGAGGTCGGCGGCGTTGGTGCAGTCGCGCCGGTGGACGCTCACCCCGCCACCGCGGGTCACGAAGCCGAGGACGTCGTCCCCCGGCACCGGCGTGCAGCACTTGGCGAGCTTGGCCCACACGTCGGTCATCCCGTGGACGACGATGCCCGGGTCCCCGCCCGCCGGACGCCGGTGCGCCGGCCGCCGCATGGGGATGGTGGTCTCGGCGATGTCCTCGACCGCGCCCTCGGCGCCACCGAGGGCCGTGAGCAGCTTGTCCACGACGGACGAGGCCGAGATCTGGTTCTCCCCCACCGCCGCGTACAGCGCCGTGACGTCGGCGTGGCGGAGGTCCTTGGCCAGGGTCGACAGCGCGTCGCCGCCGAGCAGCCGCTGCAGCGGCAGCCCGGCCTTGCGCATCGCGCGGGTCAGCGCCTCCTTGCCGGCCTCGACGGCGTCCTCGCGGCGCTCCTTGGTGAACCACTGGCGGATCTTCGTGCGCGCCCGCGAGGAGCCGACGAACGCCAGCCAGTCCTTCGACGGGCCCGCCGTCGGCGACTTGGACGTGAAGATCTCCACGACGTCGCCGTTGGTCAGCTTGCTGTCCAACGACACCAGGGCCCCGTTGACCCGGGCGCCGATGCAGCGGTGCCCCACCTCGGTGTGCACGGCGTAGGCGAAGTCGACCGGGGTCGAGTCGCCGGGCAGGCTGAGCACGTCGCCCTTGGGCGTGAAGACGAAGACCTCCTGCGGACCGAGGTCGTAGCGCAGCGTCTCCAGGAACTCGCCGGGCTCCTGCGCCTCGCGCTGCCAGTCCAGCAGCTGGCGCAACCACAGCATGTCGTCCGGCGAGCCGGCCTTGGCCGCGCCGAAGCCCCCGGCGTCGGGCTTGCCGCCGACCTTGGCCTTCTCCTTGTACTTCCAGTGCGCGGCGATGCCGTACTCGGCGGTGCGGTGCATGTCGTGCGTGCGGATCTGCAGCTCCACCGGCTTGCCCTGCGGGCCGATCACCGTGGTGTGCAGCGACTGGTACATGTTGAACTTCGGCATCGCGACGAAGTCCTTGAAGCGGCCGGGCACCGGCTGCCAGTGGGCGTGCATGATGCCCAGCGCCGCGTAGCAGTCGCGCACCGACTCGACCAGGATCCGGATCCCGACGAGGTCCCAGATGTCGGTGAAGTCGCGGCCGCGCACGATCATCTTCTGGTAGATCGAGTAGTAGTGCTTGGGCCGGCCGGTGACGACGGCCTCGATCTTGGCCGCCTTCAGCTGCTCCTGGACCGTCGAGGTGACCTCGGCCAGGTAGGTGTCCCGCGACGGCGCCCGCTCGGCGACCAGGCGGACGATCTCGTCGTACCGCTTCGGGTACAGCGTGGCGAACGCGAGGTCCTCGAGCTCCCACTTGATCGTGTTCATGCCGAGCCGGTGGGCCAGCGGCGCGAGGATCTCCAGCGTCTCGCGCGCCTTCTTCTCCTGCTTCTCCGGCGGGAGGAAGCGCAGAGTGCGCATGTTGTGCAGCCGGTCGGCGAGCTTGATGACCAGCACCCGGGGGTCGCGGGCCATCGCGACGATCATCTTGCGGATCGTCTCCGCCTGCGCCGCGTCACCCAGCTTGACGCGGTCGATCTTCGTGACGCCGTCCACCAGGTGCGCGACCTCGGGGCCGAACGCCTCGGTGATCGACTCCAGGGTCTGGCCGGTGTCCTCCACCGTGTCGTGCAGCAGCGCGGCCACCAGCGTCGTGGTGTCCATGCCCAGCCCGGCCAGGATGGTCGCCACGGCCAGCGGGTGGGTGATGTACGGGTCGCCGCTCTTGCGCTTCTGCGAGGCGTGCGCGGTCTCGGCCACGTCGTAGGCGCGCTGCAGCAGCCCCAGGTCGGCCTTGGGGTGGCTCTGCCGGTGCAGCGCGGCGAGCGGCTCGAGCACCGGCCGGACCAGGCCGCTGCGCTGCCCGGCGACGATCCGGCGGGCCAGCCGGTCGCGGACCCGCCGCCGCGGCACACCCGCCGGCTCCCGCTCGCCGGGCGGCTCGGCGACGACGTCGTCGGGACGGCGGACGACCGGACGGCTCGGCAGGGGCGGGCGGTCTCCCCCGCCCGGCGGGGCGGCTGCTCCCGGCGGGGCGGCCGCTCCCGTGCCGGCGGGGAGCGCCGGGGCGTCAGCCCGTGCAGCAGCCACGTTGGTGGCGGCGTCGGGGCCCATGGCGACTCCTGCAGGCCGGAGGAGGAACGACCCTCCTCATGCTAGTCGGACGACACTCCGGTAACGCACGGCGAGCCGGGCGCCATCCCTCAGGTCGTCCAGAGGGCGTGGACGGTGTGCGGCGCCAGCCGCTGGCGGCCACCCAGCGCCGAGAGCTCGACGACCACCGACACGGCGGCCACGACCCCGCCGAGCCGCTCCACCAGCGCGATCGCCGCCTCGAGCGTGCCCCCGGTGGCGAGGACGTCGTCGACGACGAGCACCCGCTGACCCGGGCGGACCGAGTCGGTGTGCATCTCGAGCGTGGCGGTGCCGTACTCGAGGGCGTACTCGGCGGCCACCCGCTCCCGGGGCAGCTTGCCGGCCTTGCGCACCGGGACCACCCCGACCCCGGCGTCCAGGGCGACCGCCGCGGCGAGCAGGAACCCGCGCGCCTCCACCCCGACGACGACGTCGAAGCCCGGGTCGGTACCGCCGGCCCCCAGCGCGGCGGCCCGCGGGTCGGCCAGTGCCGGGCCGGCCAGGCCGTCGATCACCCGGCGGAACGCGGAGCCGTCGGCGAAGACCGGCGTGAGGTCCCGGAAGAGCACGCCCGGTTCCGGGTGGTCGGGGACGTCGACGGTCAGCCCGGCGATCACCTCGTCGAGCGGCAGTTCCGCGGCCGGCTCCGCGGTCACCGGCGCTTCTTCCCGCTGGAGGGACGGCCCGGCCGCTGCGGCCGGGCTCCCGGCCGCGGCGCCGTCGTCCCCCCGGTGCGCGGGGCGTCGGGGCGCACCGACTCCGGCGACTCGACCACGACGTCGGCCGCGGCCGGCCCGAGGTCGGCCTCCCGCTCGGCGACGGCCACCCCGCCGCTGCGGCGGGTGGTGCCGGCGGCCCGGCGGGCGGTGGCCACCGGGCCCCGGCCGGCGGTCGCGCCGGACCCGCCCTGCCGCGCCTGGGAGGCACGCCGGGCGAGCACCCGCTTGCGCAGCGCCTGCACCTCCGGCTCCCGCTCCTTGAGGTCGGCCACGATCGGCGTGGCCAGGAAGATCGAGGAGTAGGTGCCCGCGGCCAGGCCGACGAAGAGGACCAGGGCGAGGTCCTTGAGCGTCCCGACACCCAGCAGGCCGGCGCCGACGAACAGCAGGCCGGCCACGGGCAGCAGCGCGATGACCGAGGTGTTGATCGAGCGCATCAGGGTCTGGTTGACCGCGAGGTTGGCCGCCTCGCCCCAGGTCATGCGCGCGGTCTTGGTGAGGTCCCGGGTGTTCTCGTCGACCTTGTCGAACACCACGACGGTGTCGTAGAGGGAGAACCCGAGGATGGTGAGGAACCCGATGATCGTCGAGGGGGTCACCTCGAAGCCGATCAGGGCGTAGACCCCGGCGGTGACGATGATGTCGTGGACCAGCGCGGCCATGGCGCCGATGGCCATCTTCGGCTGGAACCGCACCGCGAGGAACAGCACCACCGCGACGAAGAAGACCGCCAGGGCCACCAGCGCCTGGTCGGTGATGTCGCGGCCCCACTCGGCGCTGACCGCCTCGGGGCTGACCTGCGCGGGGTCGATGCCGGCCGCGTCGGCGACCGCGTCGACGACGGCGCGCTCGGCGTCGTTGTCCAGGGCGCCGGTGCGCAGCAGCACGGTGTCCCCGCCGACCACCTGGGCGCTGGCCACGTCGGCTCCGGCGTCCTCGGCCGCGGCCCGCACCTCGCCCAGCTGCGCCTCGGTGCCCGGCAGGCGGAAGCTGTTGCCGCCGGCGAAGTCGATGCCGAAGTTGAAGCCGCGGAACACGATGGCCGCGATGCACAGCAGCACGACGACGGCGGTGACCTTGTAGATCAGCCGGCTGCGCCCGACGACGTCGAGACCGGCCTCGCCGTTGTAGAGCCGGTGGGCCAGCGAGGCCCGGTGCGGCGGCCGCACCGTGGCCCGGTCGCCCTCGCGGGGCAGCCCGGCGTCGTCGAGCGCGGTGTCGTCGGCCGCGGCCGCGGCGTCCTCCGCGGCCGATCCGGCGTCGCGGCTCTCGTCCTCGGCGGTGCCCACGGGCAGCCCGTCGTCCTCGTGACGGGGGTCGCGGCCGCTCATGAGTCGCTCCTGTCCTGCGCGGTGCTGCCGGACCCGCTGCCGGCGCCGACGAGCTCGCGCCCGGCGGAGGGACGGCGGCCGGCGGGCCGGCCCGGGCGGTCGAGACTGCGGCCGAGGCCGGAGAACCGGCTGCTGCCGAACGACCGGAAGCGCGCCAGCACCGCCATCAGCGGGTGGGTGAAGAGGAAGACGACGACCAGGTCGAGCACCGTCGACATGCCGAGGGTGAACGCGAAGCCCTTCACGTCGCCGATCGCCAGCACGTAGAGGATCGCCGCGGCGAGGAAGCTGACCGCGTCGGCGGAGAGGATCGTGCGCCGCGCGCGGACCCAGGCCCGCGGCACCGCCGACCGCAGCGTGCGGCCCTCGCGGATCTCGTCCTTGAGCCGCTCGAAGTACACGACGAACGAGTCCGCGGTGATTCCGATCGACACGATGAACCCGGCGATGCCGGCGAGGCTGAGGGTGAACCCGATCTGCCGGCCGAGCAGCACCAGGACGGCGTAGACCACCACCGCCGACAGCAGCAGGCTGGCGATCATCACCAGGCCGAGCAGCCGGTAGTAGACCAGCGCGTAGACGAAGACCAGCGCGATGCCGATGGCGCCGGCGATCAGGCCGGCCTGCAGCTGCTCCTCGCCGAGCTCGGTGGAGATCGACTGCGCGGTCGCCTGGGTGAAGGTCAGCGGCAGCGCGCCGTAGCGCAGCTGGTTGGCCAGCTGCTCGGCCTCCTGCTGCGTGAACTGCCCGGTGATCGTCGTCTGCCCGTTGATCGCCCCCTGGATGGTGGGCGCGGAGACCACCCGGCCGTCGAGGGTGAACGCGACGTTCTTGCCGATGTTCGCGGCGGTGTAGGTCGCCCAGGTCTCGCGGCCGGTGGAGTTGAAGTCCAGCAGGACGATCCACTCGCCGGTGGCCTGCTGGGTGCCGGCCTGGGCGTCGACGATGTCGGTGCCCTCGAGGATCGCCGGGCCGAGCAGGTACTTGAACTGGCCGTCCTCCGAGCACGCCGCGACGTGGTCCTCGGACCGGTCCACCGCTGCCGCCGGGTCGGTGGTGTCGCAGGTCAGGGTGGCGTACTCGGCCTGCGCCTGCTCCTGGGTCACCGCCGGGGCGTCCGGGTCGGGGATGGAGGGGTCGGCGACCGCGCCGTCCGACGGCGCGGCGTCGGTCGGGGTGGCGGCGTCGGTCGGCGTGGCCGAGTCGGTGGGTGCCGTGCTGTCGGTCGGGGTGGCGCCGTCGGTGGGCGTGGCCGCGTCGCTGGGCGTCGTCCCGTCGGTCGGCGCCGCGCTGTCCTCGGCGGCCGGGGTGGCCGGCTCCGGTCCGGCGAGCACCGGCCGGAACCGCAGCTGCGCGGTCTGGCCCAGCTCCCGCGCCTGCTCGCCGTTGTCCCCCGGGACGGAGATGACGATGTTCGAGTCGCCCTCGGTGACCACCTCGGCCTCGGCCACGCCCAGGCCGTTGACCCGCTGCTCGATGATCTGCCGGGCGAGCTCGAGGTCCTCCGGGGCCGGCGCCTGCCCGTCCGGGGTGCGCGCGGACAGGGTGACCGTCGTCCCGCCCCGCAGGTCCAGCCCCAGCTGCGGGGTGCGGGTGTCACCGGTGAGGAAGATCAGGCCGTAGAGGACGGCGATGATCAGCACGAACGCGCCGAAGTACCGGCGCGCGGGGAGCTGACGCTGGGCCACGGAGGACTACCTGCTCAGTGCGCCCGGTCGGCGGGACCGCCGTCGGCCGGGCCGTTGGCGTCGTCCCCCGGGACGGCGGGACCGTCGACCGTCGGGCCGGGCACGGCGGGCTTGCGGACCTCGAGGATGGCCTGCCGCGCGAAGGTGACCACGACCCCCGGGGCGATCTCGAGGTCGACGGTGCCCTCGCCCAGGCGCGCGACCGTGCCGTGCAGCCCGGCGGTCGTCATGACCGGGGTGCCCGGGGTCAGCGACTCCTGCATCGCCTGGGCCTGCGCCTGCGCCCGCTTGCGCTGCCGGGCGGGCAGCACGATGAGCAGGACGAAGGCCAGGGCCAGGAGGACGAGCGGGAAGTACTGCTCCACGACAGATGTGCCTCTCTACCGCGCGGCGTTCCGCGGTGGGTGCGGCCCGGGACGGGACCGCTCGGGTACGGCGGCTGTGGCGCGCCGCGTCATCCGCGTGCAGCGACCGGGCAGGACGCGCGCGGCCGCGGCCGGACGAGTTGCGCGCCAGCGCTCCGCAGTCTAGGCGTCGAACAGCGTCTCTGACGACGAACCGGGGACCGGTGGGTCGACGGTGACCCTCCCGAGGGGGATGCCGCCGCGCGGGACGGGCTGTCCCAGGTGCTGCCAGGCGGCCTCGGTGGCGACCCGCCCCCGCGGCGTGCGGGCCAGCAGGCCGGCGCGGACCAGGAACGGCTCGCAGACCTCCTCGACGGTGTGCGGCTCCTCCCCCACGGCGACCGCCAGCGTGGCGACCCCGACCGGACCGCCCCCGAACCGCATCACCAGGGCCTCCAGGACGGCGCGGTCGAGCCGGTCGAGGCCCAGGTGGTCGACGTCGTAGAGGGCCAGCGCCGCCTCGGCGACCGCGCGGGTGACCCGGCCGTCGGCCCGCACCTCGGCGTAGTCGCGGACCCGGCGCAGCAGGCGGTTGGCGATGCGCGGCGTCCCCCGGGACCGGCCGGCGATCTCCGCCGACCCCTCCTCGGTGAGCTCGACGCCGAGCAGGGAGGCGCTGCGGGCCAGCACGCGCTGCAGCTCGGACGGCTCGTAGAACTCCATCTGGCCGACGAAGCCGAACCGGTCGCGCAGCGGGCCGGTCAGCAGGCCGGCGCGGGTGGTGGCGCCGACCAGCGTGAACGGGTTGATCTCCAGCGGGATCGCGGTCGCACCGGGCCCCTTGCCGACGACGACGTCGACCCGGAAGTCCTCCATCGCCATGTACAGCAGTTCCTCGGCCGGCCGGGCGATCCGGTGGATCTCGTCGATGAACAGCACGTCGCCGGGGCCGAGGTTGGACAGCATCGCGGCGAGGTCACCGGAGCGCTCGATCGCCGGACCGCTGGTGATCTTCACCGAGGTGCCCAGCTCGGAGCCGATGATCAGCGCGAGGCTGGTCTTGCCCAGCCCGGGCGGGCCGGACAGCAGCACGTGGTCCGGCGGCCGGCCGCGCCGCTTGGCGCCCTCCAGGACCAGCTCCAGCTGGCGGGCGACCTTGGGCTGGCCGATGAAGTCCGCCAGCGAGTGCGGCCGCAGGGCCGACTCGACGACCCGCTCCTCGTCACCGGCCTGGGCCGAGACCGAGTAGTCGCGGGTGGACCCCTCGGCCGGCTCCGCGGACAGGCCGCTGTCGAAGGGGGTGCTCACGGCCTACCCAGCATCCGCAGCGCCTGCCGCAGCAGCACCGCCACCTCGACCGACCCCGTCTCGGCGACCTGCTCGTCGGCGATCGGCGCGAGCTGGGCGACGGCGCTGTCGGCCTCCTTGCTGGTCCACCCCAGGCCCACCAGGGCCGAGGCGAGCTGGTCGCGCCACGGGGCGACGGGGGTGACCGACGGCAGCCCCGCGGGGGCCCCCGCGCCGTCGAGCTGGGTGTCGGTGGTGGTCGTCCCCAGCCGGTCGCGCAGCTCCAGGATCAGCCGCTCGGCGCCCTTCTTGCCGATGCCCGGCACCTGCATCAGCGCCTTGACGTCGGCCATCGACACCGCGCGGCGGACCTCCCGCGGCGGGTGGATGGCCAGCACCGCCTGGGCCAGCCGCGGGCCCACGCCGTTGGCCGTCTGCAGCAGCTCGAACAGCTGCCGCTCGTCGTCGTCGGCGAAGCCGTAGAGGGTCAGCGAGTCCTCGCGGACCACCAGGCTGGTCGACAGCCGGGCGCTCTCCCCCACCTGCAGCCGGGCGATCGTGCCGGGGGTGCACTGCACCGCCAGCCCGATGCCGCCGACCTCGACCACGGCGCCGTCCGGCGACACCGCCGCGACCCGGCCCGACACGCTGGCGATCACCGCGACACCCCCGTCCAGCGCGGGAGGGTCGTCGACCGCACGGGGGCGCCGATGCCGCCGGCCAGCGCGGCGTGCCGCAACCGCTGCTGCGCGGGCCCCCGCCAGGCGTGGCAGACGGCCAGCGCCAGCGCGTCGGCGGCGTCGGCGGGCTTGGGCGGGGACGACAGCCCCAGCACCCGGGTGACCATGAGGGTGACCTGCTCCTTGTCGGCTCGGCCGCTGCCGGAGATGGCGGCCTTGACCTCGCTCGGCGTGTGCCAGGCGACCGGCCGGTCGGCCTGCGCCGCGGCCAGCGCGGCGACGCCGGCGGCCTGGGCGGTGCCGGTGGCGGTGCCCTTGTTGTTCTGGGTGAACACCCGCTCGATCGCCACCACGTCGGGCCGGTGCTCGCGCAGCAGCGCGGTCACCGCGGTGTGCAGCTCCAGCAGGCGCAGCTCCAGGTCGAGCTCGGCGGCGGTCCGGACGACGCCGACCCCCACCGCCGTGGGGCGGGCGCCGGGACGCCCGTCGACCACGCCCCACCCGCACCGGGTGAGGCCCGGGTCGATGCCGAGCACCCGCATGGAGGCGCCTCCCGCCGTCAGCCGAACTGGTGTTCGACCGAGGTTAACCGCCCGGGACGACGCCGCGGCGCTGCAACACCCGGCACGACCGTCGGTTTCCGGGAAACCGACGGCAGGACGGCGTCCCGCCCCTGCGCCGGCTCCCGGACAGAGATCCGCCGGTTCTCGGGAGAAACCGGTGGCAGCGCGGGGTCGCTCAGCCGACCTTCTCGAGCACCTCGTCGGAGACGTCGTAGTTCGCGTACACGTTCTGCACGTCGTCGCAGTCCTCGAGGGCGTCGATGAGCCGGAAGACCTTGCCCGCCGCCTCCTCGTCGAGCTCGACGGTGACGCTGGGCACGAACCCGGCCTCGGCCGAGTCGTAGTCGATGCCGGCGTCCTGCAGGGCGGTCCGGACGGCGACCAGGTCGGTCGGCTCGCTGATGACCTCGAACGAGTCGCCCTGGTCGCGGACCTCCTCCGCGCCGGCCTCGAGCACGGCCATGAGGACGCTGTCCTCGTCCACGCCGTCGGCCTTGGGCACCACGACGACGCCCTTGCGCGAGAACAGGTAGGACACCGAGCCCGGGTCGGCCATCGAGCCGCCGTTGCGGGTCATCGCCGTCCGGACCTCGGACGCGGCCCGGTTGCGGTTGTCGGTCAGGCACTCGACCAGCACCGCCACGCCGGCGGCCGCGTAGCCCTCGTACATGATCGTCTGCCAGTCGGCGCCGCCGGCCTCCGCCCCCGAGCCGCGCTTGACGGCGCGGTCGATGTTGTCGTTCGGGACCGACGACTTCTTCGCCTTCTGGATGGCGTCGAACAGCGTCGGGTTGCCGGCCGGGTCGCCGCCGCCGGTGCGGGCCGCCACCTCGACGTTCTTGATCAGCTTGGCGAACAGCTTGCCGCGCTTGGCGTCGATCGCGGCCTTCTTGTGCTTCGTCGTCGCCCACTTGGAATGGCCACTCACGGCGTACCCCTCTCGTTCCCGGCGCCCGATCGGTCCGCCATCTCTGTGCGCACCAGGTCGACGAACAACGCGTGCACCCGGCGGTCCCCGGTGAGTTCGGGGTGGAAGCTGGTGGCCACCAGGTTGCCCTGGCGGACGGCGACGATCCTACCGTCGGCGTGTCCCCCGACGACCCGGGCGAGGACCTGCACGTCCTCGCCGGCCTCCTCGACCCACGGCGCGCGGATGAACACCGCGTGCACCGGGTCCCCGCCGAGTCCCTCGAACCGGACCTCGGACTCGAAGGAGTCCACCTGCCGGCCGAAGGCGTTGCGCCGGACGGTGACGTCGAGCCCGCCGACGGTCACCTGGTCCGGGGGTGCGTCGAGCAGCCGGTCGGCGAGGACGATCATCCCGGCGCAGGAGCCGTACACCGGCAGCCCGGCGGCGACCACGGCGCGCAGCGGCTCGAGCAGGCCGAACCGGACCGCCAGCTTGGCCATGGTCGTCGACTCGCCGCCCGGGACGACCAGCCCGTCGATCCCGGCGAGCTCCTCGGGACGGCGCACCGGGACGGCCTCGGCCCCCTCGGCGCGCAGGGCCGCCAGGTGCTCGCGGACGTCGCCCTGCAGGGCCAGCACACCGATGACCGGAGCCCGCGTCACGGCGGGCGCGCTCACCAGCCGCGGGTCGCGTAGCGCTCGGAGTCGGGCAGCGTGGTGACGTTGATGCCGACCATGGCCTCGCCCAGCCCGCGGGAGACCTTGGCGATGACGCCCGGGTCGTCGAAGAAGGTGGTGGCCTGGACGATCGCCGCGGCGCGCTGCGCCGGGTCGCCGGACTTGAAGATGCCCGAGCCCACGAAGACGCCCTCGGCGCCCAGCTGCATCATCATCGCGGCGTCCGCGGGGGTCGCGATGCCGCCGGCGGTGAACAGCACGACCGGCAGCTTGCCCAGGCGCGCGACCTCGGCGACCAGGTCGTGCGGGGCCCGCAGCTCCTTGGCCGCGACGAACAGCTCGGTCGCGTCGAGGGTGCCCAGCCGGCGGATGCCGGCACGGATGGCGCGCATGTGCCGCACGGCCTCGACGACGTTGCCGGTGCCCGCCTCGCCCTTGGAGCGGATCATCGCCGCGCCCTCGGCGATCCGCCGCAGCGCCTCGCCCAGGTCGGTGGCGCCGCAGACGAACGGCACGGTGAACTCGCTCTTGGCGATGTGGTGGGCCTCGTCGGCCGGGGTGAGCACCTCGGACTCGTCGATGTAGTCCACCCCGAGGCTCTGCAGCACCTGCGCCTCGACGAAGTGCCCGATCCGCGCCTTGGCCATGACCGGGATGGACACCGCGTCGATGATCCCGGCGATCATGTCCGGGTCGCTCATGCGGGCGATCCCGCCCTGCGCACGGATGTCGGCCGGCACCCGCTCGAGCGCCATGACGGCGACCGCACCGGCGTCCTCGGCGATCCTCGCCTGCTCGGGGGTGACGACGTCCATGATCACGCCGCCCTTGAGCTGCTCGGCCATGCCGCGTTTGACGCCCGCGGTGCCGGTGGTGCCGGGAACGGTCTGGTTGTGCTCTGCCACGGGTTGCTGCCTAGGGGTCGATCGGAGAGGGCGCGATCATGGTACGGCCGCTCAGGGCCGCGGCCGTCCCCCGCCCGACGCGCTGCTGGTGAGCTCGCGCAGGCCGTCCTCGATGTCGAAGAAGCGGGGCACCGGGCGGGCGGCGTGCAGCCGCAGCAGCGCGGTCAGCCGGCGGCTGCGCAGCAGGTGGGTGTCGCGGACGGCGTCGTTGTAGAACCGCCGGGCCAGCCCGATCCGGGTGGCGGTGCCGTCCAGGTCGGCCCGCAGCGCGGCCGGGACGCCGGGCAGGTCGGCCGGCAGGTCCCGCAGCTCGCGGCCGAGCGCGTTCTCGGCGAGCTCCCGGTCGCCGGCCCGCGGGCCGCGCGCCTCGCGGGCCGCCTCGGCCAGCCGGGCCGCCCGCTCCTCCCCCACCGCCGCGGCGTGGTCGCGGGCGAGCTCGGCGGCCAGGCCGGCCCGCCGCTGGAGCTGGGTGTCGAGGGCGGTCCAGGCGCGGTCGACGCGCGCCTCCAGGCGGCGCAGCCGGGTCAACGTCCACCCCGACCACAGCGCCAGGAGCACCACGACGGTCGCGACCGCGAGCAGCAGCCAGACGTCGGGGGTCACGACGGGTCAGGCTAGCGCTGCACCCACCGCCGGAGGGCCGACCGCAGCGGGGCGTCGTCGAGTTCGTCGTCCGCGATCGCCGGCAGGTCGGCCAGGCCGTCGTCGGACTCCTCGGCGGTGACCTCACCGGCGCCGGGCAGGACCACGGTCTCGTACACGTCGAGGATCCGCCGCGCGATGACCGCCCAGTCGTAGGCCGCGGCCGCCCGGCGCCCGGTCTCCGACAGCTGCGCCCGGCGCGCCGGGTCGGCGAGCAGGTCGCTCAGCGCGCGGGCGAGTGCGCGGGCGTCGCCGCGGCGCACGAGCACGCCGGCGGCGCCGTCCTGGAGGACCTGGGCGAAGGCGTCGAGGTCGCTGGCGACGATCGGCGCCCCGGCGGCCAGCGCCTCGATGAGGATGATCCCGAAGGACTCGCCCAGCAGGTTGGGCGCGCAGTAGACGTCGACCGAGCGCAGCAACGCGCCCTTGTCCTCCTCGGAGAGCTCGCCGAGCAGGGACACGTGCGGTCGCAGGTCGTCGCCGAGCTGCTCGTACACCTCGTCGGGGTCGCCGCGGCCGGCGATGAGCAGCTGGGCGCCCGGGTGCTGCCGGACGACGGTGCGCATGGCCTCCAGCAGGACCGGCAGGCCCTTGCGGGGCTCGTCGTAGCGGCCGAGGAAGCCGATCGTGGGGCCGTCGACCCCGCGGGTGTGCCCGGGCAGCGTCGGGCCCTCGGCGAACGCGGCCACGTGCACACCGTTGGGGATGATCACCGCGTCCCCGCCGAGGTGCTCCACCTGCACCCGGCGGGCGAAGTCGGAGACCGCGATCCGGCCGGTGATCTTCTCCAGCCAGGGGCGGATCACCGGTCCCCACGCCGCGAGCCACTTCGACCGGATGGTGGCCGCGTGGAAGGTGGCCACGATGGGCCCCTTCGCGATCATGCAGACCAGCAGCCCGATGGAGGGGGGCGCGGGGTCGTGCACGTGCACGACGTCGAAGTGGCCCTCGCGAAGCCAGCGGCGCACCCGCGCGGCCGACACCGGGCCGAACTGCACGCTGGCCATCGAGCCGTTGTACGGGATCGGGACGGTCCGCCCGGCCCAGGTGACGTGCTCGGCGGGGAGGGACTCCTCGCGCTCGGCCGGGGTCAGCACCTCGACGTGGTGGCCCATGCCGCGCAGTGTCTCGGCGAGGTCGCGCACGTGGTACTGGACGCCGCCGGGGACGTCCCACTGGTAGGGGCAGACCAGCCCGATGCGCATCAGCGCCGGTCCCGGACCGGGTCGGGCGGGACGTCGGGCCAGATCCGGCCGAGCACGTGCCAGTCCTCTGGCCGCAGGGCGATCTGCTCGGTGAAGGCGTCGGCCACCTCCTGCATGGCGGTGGCGACCCGGTCCCGCAGCCGGCCGGAGCCGTCCACCGGCACCTCCGGGTGGACCGTGAACCGCCAGCCGCGCTCGGTGAACGAGCAGACCGCCGGGTGCAGGGCCGCGCCGGTCTGGGCGGCGAGCAGGGCCGGCCCGCCGGGCATGGTCGCGGTACGCCCGAAGAACTCCACCGGCACCCCGCCCTGCCCGAGGTCGCGGTCGACGAGCAGGCAGCTCCACCCGCCGTCGGCCAGCCACTCGCGCAGCACGGTCGAGCCCGGCCGCGGCCCGCCGGTCAGCGGGACCACCCGCATGCCGAGGGACTCCCGGTAGTCGAGGAACCGCCGGTACAGCGACTCGGGCCTCAACCGCTCGGCGACGGTCATGAACGGCCCGCCGAGGAAGTCGACGAGCCACACCCCGGCGGCGTCCCAGTTCCCGCTGTGCGGCAGCGCGAAGACCACCCCCCGGCCCTCGGCCCGCGCCTTCTCCATGTGCTCCCTGCCGCAGGCCTCGGTGCCCGCGACGATCCGGGCGGCCGACAGCCGCGGCAGCCGGAAGGCCTCCTGCCAGTAGCGGGCGTAGGAGCGCACCGCGCGGGTGGTGAGCTCGTCGAGCTCGGCCCCGGACAGCCGGCCCCCGGTGGCCACCCGCAGGTTGGCGCGCAGCTGGCGGACCCCCCGGCCCTCCCGTCCGGCCGCCCACCGGCCGCCGGCGTCGAAGGTGCCGCGGGCCACCGGCTCCGGCAGCAGCTTGACCGCACCCCACCCCGCCGCGTAGCCGAGGTCGGTGACCCGTGCGCCGACGCGGGAGCGCAGCCCGGGACGGGCGGGCTGGGTCGACGGGACCTCGGTCGGCGCCCCAGCGTCCCGGGTGTCGGTCACGGGGCGGTGCCGGACGGTGGCGGCGACGCGGGCAGCGACCGGTCGCGGCCCTGCCGGTGGACGGCGGCGAAGCGCTGCCCCACGGTGATCGCGCTGCCGACGAGCAGCACCCACAGCGCGACGTGGACGGCGTACGGGATGCCCAGCCCGCTGAAGCCGGTGCCCACCAGGACGAGGATCAGCCGCTCGGTGCGCTCGACGATGCCCACGTCGCAGCGCAGCCCCACCCCCTCGGCCCGGGCCTTGACGTAGGAGGTGAGCACGCCGAGCACCAGGCACAGCAGGGCCAGCGCCACCAGCAGGCGGTTGTCCCCCTCGCCGGAGAACCACCACACCAGCGCGCCGAAGATCGCCGCGTCGGCCGCCCGGTCCCCGGTGGAGTCCAGCACCGCGCCGAACACCGAGCCGCCGCCGCGGGCGCGAGCCAGCGCGCCGTCGAGCATGTCGAGGAGCACGAACACCGTCACGGTGAACGCGCCCCAGAACAGGTGGCCGGTGCCGATCAGCCCGACCGCACCCGCGATCGCGCCGAGGGTGCCGACGAGCGTGACCGCGTCCGCGGTCACCCCGGCCCGCAGCAGCCGGGCCGCCACCGGAGCCCAGAACCGCCCGACGGCGGCACGGGCGTTGACGCCGAGCACTCAGTCCCCCTGGATCGCGGCGGCCTCGGCGGCCGGCCAGTGCGTGGCCAGCAGGGCCCGCGTCTCCGCCAGCACCTGCGGCAGCACCCGGGTCAGGCCGATGACCGGCATGAAGTTGGTGTCCCCGCCCCAGCGCGGCACGGCGTGCTGGTGCAGGTGGTCGGCGATGCCGGCGCCGGCGACCGAGCCCTGGTTCATGCCGATGTTGAACCCGTGCGCCCCCGAGACGGCGCGCACGACCCGCATCGCCGTCTGGGTGAAGCGGCCCAGCTCGGCGACCTCGGCCTCGGTCAGGTCGGTGTAGTCGGGCACGTGCCGGTAGGGCACGAGCATCAGGTGACCGGCGTTGTACGGGTACAGGTTGAGGACGGCGTAGACGCTCTCCCCCCGCGCCACGACCAGCCCCTCCTCGTCGCTCATCTGCGGGATGAGGCAGAACGGGCAGTCGTGGGCGCCGGTCGGCTTGCCCTCGCCGCGGATGTAGGCCATCCGGTACGGCGTCCACAGGTGCTCGAACACCGTCGCCGGGCCGCCGTCGTCGGCGGAGACGGCGACCCGGAAGCTGTCCTCCGCGCCGGTGCTCATCCGGCCACCAGCGCGTCGGCGGTCGGGTCCACGTTGGCCCGCCCGGCCACCCACGCGGCGATCGCCTCCACCGCCTGCTCGACGGGCACCCCGTTGTGCTGGCTGCCGTCGCGGAAGCGGAAGGAGACCGCACCCGCCTCGGCGTCGGTGGCCCCGGCGATGAGCACGAACGGCACCTTCTGCTTGCTCGCGGTGCGGATCTTCTTCTGCATCCGGTCGTCGGAGTCGTCGACCTCGACCCGGATCCCGCGGGCCCGCAGCCGCAGCGCGACGTCGGTCAGGTAGCCGACCTGGTCGTCGGTGACCGGGATGCCGACCACCTGCACCGGGGCCAGCCAGGCCGGGAAGGCCCCGGCGTAGTGCTCGGTGAGGACGCCGAAGAACCGCTCGATCGAGCCGAACTTCGCCGAGTGGATCATCACCGGCTGCTGCCGGCCGCCGTCGGGCGTCGTGTACTCCAGGCCGAAGCCCGCAGGCTGGTTGAAGTCGTACTGGATGGTCGACATCTGCCAGGTGCGGCCGATGGCGTCGCGGGCCTGCACGGAGATCTTCGGGCCGTAGAAGGCCGCCCCGCCCGGGTCGGGGACGAGCTCCAGCCCGGTCTCCCGGGCCGCCTCCTCGAGCACGGCCGTGGCGGTGGCCCACTCCTCGTCCGAGCCGATGAACTTGGGCGAGTCGTCGCGGGTGGACAGCTCCAGGTAGTAGTCGTCGAGGCCGAAGTCGCGCAGCAGCCCCAGCACGAACGCCAGCAGGTGCCGCACCTCGCCGGGCGCCTGCTCGGGCGTGACGTAGCTGTGCGAGTCGTCCTGGGTCAGCCCGCGCACCCGGGTCAGGCCGTGCACCACGCCGGACTTCTCGTACCGGTAGACCGAGCCGAACTCGAAGAAGCGCAGCGGCAGCTCGCGGTAGGACCGCCCGCGCGACCTGAAGATCAGGTTGTGCATCGGGCAGTTCATCGCCTTGAGGTAGTACTGCGCGTTCTCCAGTTCCATGGGCGGGAACATCGTGTCCGCGTAGTACGGCAGGTGGCCGGAGAGCTCGAAGACGTGCGCCTTGGTGATGTGCGGGGTGCCGACGTAGTCGAACCCCTCCTCGATGTGGCGCTGCCGGACGTAGTCCTCCATCTCCCGCTTGACCACGCCGCCCTTGGGGTGGAACACCGCCAGCCCCGAGCCGATCTCGTCGGGGAAGCTGAACAGGTCCAGCTCCGCACCCAGGCGGCGGTGGTCACGGCGCTCGGCCTCGGCCAGGTGCTCCAGGTACGCCTTGTGCGCGTCCCTGCTCTCCCACGCGGTGCCGTAGATCCGCTGCAGCTGCGGGTTCTTCTCGCTGCCCCGCCAGTAGGCGGCGGCCGACCGGGTGAGGGAGAACGCCGGGATGTTCGACGTCCGCGGCAGGTGCGGGCCGCGGCACAGGTCGGTCCAGACCAGGTCGCCGGTGCGGGCGTCGCGGTTGTCGTACATCGTCAGCTGGGCGCCGCCGACCTCGACGTCGGCACCCTCGGCTGCCTCGCCGGCGCCGCCCTTCAGCCCGATCAGCTCGAGCTTGTAGGGCTCGTGCGCCAGCTCGACCTGCGCGTCGGCGTCGCTGACCTCCCGGCGGGAGAAGTACTGGCCGGCCTTGACGATCTCCTGCATCCGCTTCTCGAGGGCTTTGAGGTCCTCGGGCGTGAACGGCCGCTCGGGGTCGAAGTCGTAGTAGAAGCCGTTCTCGACCGGCGGCCCGATGCCCAGCCGGGTGCCCGGGAAGAGGTCCTGCACCGCCTGGGCGAGGACGTGCGCGGTCGAGTGCCGGATCACCGCGCGGCCCTCTGGGCTGGCCGCGGGCACCGGGTCGACCTCGGCGTCGGCGTCGGGCACCCAGGCGAGGTCCTTGAGGTCCCCGGTCGCCAGGTCGCGGACGACGACGGCACCGTCGGGGCCCTTGAGCGGCACCCCGGCCTCCTTGAGCGCGTCCTGGGCCGTCGTCCCGGCCGGCACCCGGACGGGACCGACGGCGGTGGGCGAGGGCGGGGTCGACACGAGGGCGCTCCAGAGGATCGGTGGACTCAGCCCCCCGAGCGTAGTGCGCGACCCTCGTCACCCCTGGTCCACTTCCGGGGGCCGGCTCCGCGCCGCCGCCGCGGCCCTCAGGCGCCGAGGACCTCCACGGCGTCGCCGACGCGCACCCGCCCGGGCTGCTGCACCTCGGCGTAGACCCCGAGACAGTGCTTGGGGGTGCGGGTGACCCGCAGCCGCACCTCCCCGACGCGCAGCGTGCGGCCGACCCAGCCGCGCTCGTCGGCGCCCTCCGGCAGGTCCAGCAGGAGGTTGGCCCGCGGGTCGTCGGCCGAGCACCCCTCGGGGACGTCGCCGGTGGCGGCCCGCTCGACCGCCGCCCGGCTGACCAGGTGCACCGCGGCCGCGTCGACCTGCGGGGCGTCGGCGCGCTGCAGCCGCACGGGCCGGCCGAGGACCTCGGTGAGGGTGACCGAGTCGGCCGCGGCGTCTCCCGTGGCGACGACGCCGGCCATGGCAGGGGTGGCCTTGACCGTCACCCGCTCACCCGTCGTGGCGTCGACCACCACCCAGGCGCGGTCCCCGGCCAGGCCGGCCGCCCCGACCTCGGCCTCCTCGACGGTGCGCCCGCCGAGGCTCTTCACCGGGTAGACGCTGATCTGCTCGACCCTGCCCGCACTCACGAGGCGACCGTACGGCGCGGCACCCCCGGGCACCGGCGGCGGAGCCGGCGCAGCTGGGCGTCGAGGTAGGGCCGCGCGCGCCGCTGCCCGCCCTCACGGGCGATGGCCGCCTCCAGCGCGGTCATCGACCGGGCCAGCCGCGGGACGTCCACCGGCCAGCCGCGCCGCTCGCACTCCTCCAGCCAGTCGACCGGGCTGCGGTGCCCGCGCTCGGCGTTGCAGCGGCTGCAGGCGGCGACCTCGTTCTCGATCCAGGACGGGCCGCCCTTCACCCGCGGGACGACGTGCTCGGTGGTGGCGCGCACCAGGCCGCCGAGCTCGCGACCGCACCAGGTGCAGGTGCCCCCGTCACGCTCGAGGACGGCGGCCAGCCGCTCGGCCCGCCCGGGCGCCCGCGGGCGGACCGGTTCGGGGTCGGGCGGGCGCCGGCGCGGGGACATCTCCCCCATGGTCCCCCTCCGGGCACACCCCGGGGCGGGAACGCCAGAGGCCCGGCCCGCTGCTCGCGGACCGGGCCTCTGCCGGGAGTGGGCGATACTGGGTTCGAACCAGTGACCTCTTCGGTGTGAACGAAGCGCTCTACCACTGAGCCAATCGCCCGTGCGGAGTCCATTGTGCCAGACGGTCACCGCCAGAGCGGCACCCACCCCGGGACCCAGTCGGGGACGCCCATCACGTGCAGCGTGACGACCAGGACGCCGTAGACGAAGGCGGCCGTGCCCGCGGCGACCGCCAGGCGCACCCACACCGGCTGCCGGCCCAGCCAGTCGGTCCAGCGCTTGACGTGCTTCTTGGTGAACTCGAGCAGCCGCTCGGCCCAGAAGAACTCCGTGGCGAGGACGAACAGGCCGGCGATCACCGTGAGCCAGCCGGGCCCCGGCAGGGGGATGGTCACCAGCCCGACGGCGACGATCAGGCCGCCGACGACGCCGACGAAGAGCCGGTAGGTCGACTCGACGGTCCGGCTGCCGGCCAGCCGCCGCCGCCAGCGGGTCTCGGCGACCCGCTCGCGCAGGCTGCGGATCCCGTCCTCGGCGAAGTGCGCCCGCAACTCCTCGGCCGACTGGTGGTGGTGGCGCGCCCGCTCGGGCTGCACCGTGTCCGGACCGGTCAGTTGGTCACCTCCCCGCGCGCGACGACGTCCGTCGGTGCCGACGGAGCCTGACGGCCGGGCTCGAGACTGATGCCGTACTCCGGGTAGTCGTCGAGACCGGTCGCCGCGGAGCCTACGGCCCGGAGGTCCATCTGCGGGCGGAGCACGTCGAACGTGCCCAGCGCCACGGGCGCCTGCCCGCCGAGGCCCCACACGACGTAGGTGTGGCCGCGGGCGTCGTTGACCGGCAGGCCGTGGGTGACGACCTGCACCTGCCCGGTGCGGGCGACGACGGTGGCCACCGGCGTGCCGTCGTCCCCGGACAGGGGCGCGACGACCGCCCGGCCCGGGGTGAGGAGCGCGTCGATCATCTGCGCCTGCTCGGCGACCGCGGCCTGCGCGTCGTCCCGCGCCGAGCTGAGGACGACGTTCCAGGTGCCCAGCGCGAGGATCGCCGCGACCGCCGCGGCGACCAGGGCGTTGGGCAGGACACGCCGCCACGGTGTCGGGGGCCGGCTGTGCGCGGTGGGGGCCTCGAGGACGGGGTCGGGGAAGCCACCGGCCGGCCGCGCCGGGGCGGGCCGGGGCGGCTCGGCGACGAGTGCGGGCGGCGCCTCGAACGGGGGCGACGGCAGCTGCTCGGTGTGCTCCACCGCCGTCCGCAGCCGGTCCCGGAGCCCGGCGGACGGCACGGCGGGCGGCAGCTCGTCGGCCAGGGCGCCCATCACCTCGCTGGTCTCGGCGACGGTGTGCCGGCAGCGGGCGCACTCGGGCAGGTGCGCCTCGACGAGGGGCTCCTCCTCCGGCTCCAGGGCGTGCAGCGCCCAGCCCACGGCCAGCTCGTCGAACAGCTCGTGGTCCTCACGTCGCGGCGCGGCGCCCCGGGGGTCGTTCACCGGCTCGGCCCCTCGACCCGGGCGGCCTCGCCGAGCGCACCGCCCAGCGACGCGTTGCCCAGCTCCTCCCGGAGCCGCCGCACGCCGGCCAGCATCCTCGCCTTGACCGTGCCGAGCGGGGTGCCGGTCAGGGCGGCGACCTCCCGCTGGGTGTACCCGCCGTAGTAGGCGAGGGTGAGCGCCTCGCGCTGCGCCGCGGGCAGGGTCCCCAGCGCGGTCCGGACGCGATCGGCCACCGCGTGCGCCCAGACGTCGTCCTCGACGTCCCGGGTCGACGTGGGCGCACGGAGCGCCAGGTCGTCCTCCGCGCGGCTGCGCCGGCGATGGTGGGACTCCTCCCGGCGGACGGCGTCCACCGCCCTGTGGTGCACCAGCGCCATGAGCCACGCCGGGAAGCTCCCGCCCCCGGCCTCGTAGGCGCCGGGGTCGCGCCACACGCCGAGGAACACCTCCTGCACGACGTCCTCGGCCAGCGCGTCGTCGGCCAGGATGCGGCGGGCCAGCGCGAAGGCGCGGCGGCCGAACCGGTCGTGGAGGTCGTCCACGGCCCTGCGGTCCCCGGCGCGAACGCGCAGGAGGAGGTCGGCGTCGGCGGAGTCCCCCGCGCGCCGTGCAGGACGGCTCACGGCTCCCATCGTCACACGCGTCGTCGGTGCCCGGGAGAGCGCGCGGTTCAGGAGGGTCCGGAGCGGGCACCCATGGGGACGACACGCCCGGAGCGGCCGGTGCGTGACCACAGCCAGGAAAGGTCGTTGTTCGGAACATGACCAGCCGCTCGACGCCCGGGTACACCTGCCCCACGACCCTGCACCTCGTCGGACCGCAGTCGTGGACCGAGGTGCCAGCCGTGCTGTCCTACGACGTCAGCGACCCCTTCGCGGTCCGGATCACCTTCGGGGACACCGGCGCCTCCGACGACGAGGGCATCGCCTGGCTGGTCGGGCGCGAGCTGCTCCAGGCCGGCCTCGAGCGCCCCGCCGGCGAGGGCGACGTGCGGCTGTGGCCGTCCCGCACGGCCGGCGACGTCCTGTTCCTCCACCTGCGCGCCCCGTCGGGCGAGGCGCTGTTCGAGGTCTCCCGCGGCACGGTCGCCGGGTTCCTGCGCCTGACCCAGAACGTCGTGCCGCTCGGCGAGGAGGCGTCCGTGCTGGACGTGGACGACGAACTGGCCACCCTGCTGTCCAACGGCGGCGCCGACCCGAACGGGCGCTGACCCCTCGGGGGGACCCCCCTGAAACCCGGTCTGCGGGTCCTGTATTGTTCTCCCTGCAAGACAGCAACGCGGACGTGGCTCAGTTGGTAGAGCATCACCTTGCCAAGGTGAGGGTCGCGGGTTCGAATCCCGTCGTCCGCTCGGAACCTCGGGCGCTGGTCGCGAGACCGGCGCCCGTGTGTGCGGTGGAGTGGCCGAGAGGCGAGGCAACGGCCTGCAAAGCCGTCTACACGGGTTCAAATCCCGTCTCCACCTCGGCGTCTCGCCGAGCCTGGTGAGGCGGAACGGGCGATTGGCTCAGTGGTAGAGCGCTACCTTGACACGGTAGAGGTCACTGGTTCGAACCCAGTATCGCCCACAACACATCGAGAGGCCCGGGTCCCGTGGACCCGGGCCTCTCCGCATCTCGGAGCGGTCCGCGGCCCCTGCCCCGGGGGCGCTCGGTCGGTGCGGCCCCGGTCCCGGAGCGCCGGGTCGCCTCGCGCCCGGCGCCTGCCGTCCCGAGCCGTCAGCCCGTCACGGGTGCCACCCGCTCGGTCCAGAACCGGTCGACCTGCGCCTCGAGCTCCTCCGGCGTGCCACTGTTGTCGAGGACGACGTCGGCCACGGCCCGGCGCTGCTCGTCGGTGGCCTGGGCGGCGATCCGCGCACGGGCGTCCTCCTCGCGCAGCCCGCGCTGCAGGAGCCGCCGGACCCGGGTCTCCAGGTCGGCCTCCACGACCAGCACGAGGTCGTAGGACTCCGCCTGGCCGGTCTCCACCAGCAGGGGCACGTCCTGGACCACGACGGCGTCCGCCGGCGCCGCGGCGACCAGCTCGGCGGCCCGTGCGCGGACCAGCGGGTGGACGATGCCGTCGAGGCGCGCCCGTGCCTGCGGGTCGGCGAAGACCACCGCCGCCAGGGCGGGACGGTCCAGGGCGCCGTCCGCGGTGAGCACGTCCGCGCCGAAGGCGTCCGCGACCGCCGCCAGGCCCGCGCTGCCTGGCGCGACGACCTCGCGGGCGATGCGGTCGGCGTCGACGACCCGCGCGCCCCGCGCGGCCAGCAGCCCCGCCACTGTGCTCTTCCCCGATCCGATCCCGCCGGTCAGCCCGATGCGCAGCACGCACGGACAGTAGCCACCGTGCGGTGCACGGTCACGGACCGGTAACACCCGTCCGTCCCGCCCGGCGCGTCGCTCCAGTCACACGCGTCCCGTCGGCAACTCTGTCCCCGGCGCACTTCCCCGCCGAGAGAGGCAGAACCGACCATGTCCAGATCCGCCCACGCGGCTCCCTCGTCGGCCCCCGCAGCTGTTCGCCGGGGCCCCGGCCGACACCGGGCGAACCGTCCCGCCGGCGTGCGGTGCACCGACCTGCCGGCCGTGCGTGAGCGGCTGGAGCGCAACGCCGGTGTCCGCCCGCGCAACGCCTTCATGCGCTGGCTGTCGGCCACCGCCCCGGCCGGGCGGCACACCTGGCAGTTCCTCGCCCAGGCCGGCGGCCGGCCGCGCACGGCGTTCGCCATCATCCTCAGCCTCTGAGCTGGGATCCCGCCCGCTCGTAGAGCACTCCCTGCGCCGCGCCCGCGGTGGGGTCCCCACAGGGGGCCGGGAGCCCGCGTGAACGACGAGAGAGGGCCCGTGGACGCACGTCCCCCGGCCCTCTCTCGTGCCTGCCGTCCGCCCCGCCTGCCGGCCGACCTGCGGACGACGGAGGCCCGGGACCCCGCAGGGTCCCGGGCCTCCGCCTCAGGTGTCGCTCAGCTCAGCCGAGGACGGTCACTCGCCGCCGGCCAGCTTGGCGCGCAGCGCCGCGAGCGCCTCGTCGCTGGCGAGCGTGCCGCCGGAGGTGTCGCTCGGAGCGGTGTCGCCGCTGGAGTAGTTCCCACCGGCCGCAGCCTCGGCGTCGGCCGCGCGGGCGTCGGCGATCTGCTTGCGGTGCGCCTCGTAGCGAGCCTGGGCCTCGGCGTACTGCCGCTCCCACTCGTCGCGCTGCGCCTCGAACCCCTCGCGCCACTCCCCGGTCTCCGGGTCGAAGCCCTCGGGGTAGATGTAGTTGCCCTGCTCGTCGTACGACGCGGCCATGCCGTACGCCGCCGGGTCGAACTGGTCCTCCTCGCCGATGACGCCCTCGTTGGCCTGCTTGAGCGACAGCGAGATCCGGCGCCGGTCGAGGTCGATGTCGATGACCTTGACCAGGATCTCGTCGCCGACCTGCACGACCTGCTCGGGGATCTCCACGTGGCGCTCGGCCAGCTCGGAGATGTGCACCAGACCCTCGATGCCCTCGTCGACGCGGACGAACGCACCGAAGGGCACCAGCTTGGTGACCTTGCCGGGGACGACCTGGCCGATCTGGTGGGTCCGGGCGAACTGACGCCACGGGTCCTCCTGCGTCGCCTTCAGCGACAGGGAGACCCGCTCGCGGTCGAGGTCGACGTCGAGGACCTCGACGGTGACCTCCTGGCCCACCTCGACGACCTCGGACGGGTGGTCGATGTGCTTCCAGGACAGCTCGGAGACGTGCACCAGACCGTCGACGCCGCCCAGGTCCACGAACGCACCGAAGTTGACGATCGAGGAGACGACGCCGGTGCGGACCTGGCCCTTGGCGAGCTTGTTGAGGAACTCGCTGCGGACCTCGGACTGGGTCTGCTCCAGCCACTGACGGCGGGAGAGGACGACGTTGTTGCGGTTCTTGTCGAGCTCGATGATCTTGGCCTCGAGCTCGCGGCCCACGTAGGGCTGCAGGTCGCGGACGCGGCGCATCTCGACCAGCGAGGCGGGGAGGAACCCGCGCAGGCCGATGTCGAGGATGAGACCGCCCTTGACGACCTCGATGACGGTGCCGGTGACGACCTCGTCGGCTTCCTTCTTCGCCTCGATCGTTCCCCAGGCGCGCTCGTACTGGGCGCGCTTCTTGGACAGGATCAGGCGGCCTTCCTTGTCCTCCTTCTGGAGGACGAGGGCTTCCACCTCGTCGCCGACGGTCACGACCTCGTTGGGGTCGACGTCGTGCTTGATGGACAGCTCCCGCGAGGGGATGACGCCCTCGGTCTTGTAGCCGATGTCCAGCAGCACCTCGTCGCGGTCGACCTTGACGATGACGCCTTCGACGATGTCGCCGTCGTTGAAGTACTTGATCGTCTGGTCGATGGCCGCGAGGAAGTCCTCCTCGGTGCCGATGTCGTTGACGGCGACCTGGGGAGTGCTGTTCGGACGGACCTGGGTGGAGGTCATGTGGTCGAGTGCTCCGGACGGGGGTGGAGTAGGGACAGGACGACCCGCGGCCGGGTGACCGCGGGGAGCGGGGAGACCGGCGCGCGCCGACCCCCGACGGGGACAGCACTGACAGACCTCTGGCGCATTCCCCATGGTACGGACGTCCGGAGGAGTGGGTCCACCTGGGTGCGCGCCCCCTCCGGGGGCCCCGGCGTGTCACGATCGGCGTGTCATGGACATCCCGCCGCATCCCCCCGGTCTGCCGCTCGCCGACGACGGCTACCCGGCTCCGGGCGGCGTGACCCGGCGGCCGGCCGGCGCCGCGGAGTCGGTCCGGGCCAACCGCCGCTGGTGGGACGCCGCCGCGCCGGCCTACCTCGCCGAGCACGGCGCGGACCTCGGCGACGTCGACTTCCTCTGGTGCCCCGAGGGGCTTCGGGAGAGCGACGCGCACCTGCTCGGGGACGTCGCGGGCCGCCGGGTGCTCGAGGTGGGCTGCGGGTCGGCGCCCTGCTCTCGCTGGCTGCGCCGGGCGGGCGCCGAGGCCGTCGCGCTGGACCTCTCCGGCGGCATGCTGGCCCGCGCCGCGGAGCTCAACCGGTCCACCGGCACCCCCGTCCCGCTGGTCCAGGCCGACGTCGGCGCGCTGCCGCTGACCTCGGCGAGCGTGGACCTCGCCTGCTCGGCCTACGGCGGGCTGCCGTTCGTCGCCGACGTCGAGGGCGCCCTGGGCGAGGTGGCGCGGGTGCTGCGCCCGGGCGGGCGCTTCGTCGCGTCGGTGAACCACCCCATGCGCTGGCCCTTCCCGGACTCCCCCGACCCCGAGGACCTGCGCATCGTCTCCTCCTACTTCGACCGCACCCCGTACGTCGAGACCGACGACGACGGGCGGGCGGTGTACGTGGAGCACCACCGCACGGTCGGCGACTGGGTGCGCGCGGTCGTCGGCGCCGGGTTCGCGCTGGAGGACCTCGTCGAGCCGGAGTGGACGCCCGGCCGCACCCAGTTGTGGGGGCAGTGGTCGCCGGAGCGCGGGGCGCTCGTCCCGGGCACGCTGGTCCTGGTCTGCCGCCGACCCTGACCCTCCACCTCAGCTGGAGGGTGGGGGCTCAGCCGGCCGGCGGCGGGGCCGTCTCCGCGAGCCACGCGGCGACCAGTGCCCAGCTCCGCGCGTTGTTTGGCCTCGGCGGCGAAGCCGTGCCGTTGCCCGGAACCCCGTGCGCGGCCAGCTCCAGCTGGTCGGCCCGCACGCCGCCGTCCCGCAGGAAGGCCCCCCGTCGTACCCAGCCAGTCGGTCGACTGGCTGCCGCCGCCGTGCACGAGCACCACCGGGGGCAGGCCGGAGAGCTCGGCCGGGGCCTCCCACTGCACCCACGCCGGGCCGAGCTGCCCGGGGCCGCCGGCGTCCTCCGTGAGGTCGCCGGGCAGCCAGAACGCGCCGCGGCGGCGGTGCACGGGCTCGGCGACCTCGTGCGGGGCGCTCACCGGACCCCGACCAGGGACGGCGTCTCCATCCGCTTGGTCAGCATGAGCCGCTCCAGGAGCGCCTCGCGGTCGTGCTCGAGCGGGCGCAGCCCGGCCATCGTCTGCTCCACGCCGTCCGGGTGCGACGCGTGGTAGATCGAGCGCTTGATGGCCGACGCGGTGGGGCTGACCAGCTCGACGAACACCCGGCGTCGCTCGGCGGCGTAGACGTCGAGCACCGACTCGTCGGCCTCCCGCCGGATCACCGCGGCCAGCGCCTCCTGCAGGACGAAGGTGTCGAACAGGCCGCCGGTCAGCCCCAGGCCGCCGGTCGGGTTGGTCACGTGCGCGGCGTCGCCGGCCAGCAGCACCCGCCCCTCCCGGAAGCGGGTCGCGGCGCGCTGGTGCATGCGGTACGGCGCGAACTCGACCAGCTCGGGGCCGTCGCCGTCCCCGAGCGCCGCGTCGAAGAAGCGCGGCATCCGGTCGCGGACGCTCTCCTCGGGCAGGGCGTCGTCCTCGCAGTACGTGTACCGCCACACACCGCCGCCGTGCGAGTCGTCGAGCTTCGCGATCACGGCGCCGAACTCGTCGTCCACGACGAAGGTGGTCTGCGCGAAGCCGCCGTCCTGGAACGGGTAGCGGACGTTGGTCGCCACGAACCGCTCGGGCCAGGTGAAGCCCTCGAAGTCGATGCCCAGGGCGCGGCGCACGCCGCTGCGGGCGCCGTCGGCCCCGATCAGCCACCCGGCCCGCAGCGACCGGCGCCCCGCCGGCGTCTCGGCGACGACGGTGACCCCGGTGTCGTCCTGGGCGACCTCGACGACGTCGTGCTGCCACAGCACCGTGGCCGAGTCGTACGCGGCCAGCTCGGCGAGCACCAGCTGAACGAGGGCGCCCTGGCCGAGGTGCAGGTTGTACGGCCGGGGGACGACGCCCTCCAGTGGCTGTAGCCCGAAGCGGACCCGCTCCCCCGTCCGGTGCGCCCGGTACTCGTAGTCCTGCTTGAGGAAGCCGCGGGCGGCGGCCTGCTCGTAGACGCCGAGCCGGTCCAGCCCCTCGAGCACCGCCCAGTGGTAGACGGCCGCGCGCGGCGACATGACGACGTCGGGCGCGCGATCGAGCACCGTCACCGGGATGCCCGCCCGGGCCAGGCCCAGGGCGTTGAGGATGCCCACGGGCCCGGCGCCCACCACCAGCACTGTGTCGTCGGTCACGCACCGAACGTCGCCGAGGGGGCGGCGGGGGTCAACCCGCCCTCCGCCCTCCGGAAGCAGCAGGACCCCGTCCTCGGCCGCGGTGCAGGGTCCCGCGCCGAGCCTGCGAGGCAGTGAGGGCCCCGTCCTCCCCGCCCTACGCAGGCTCAGGGCGGGCCCCGGGACGGGGCCGCTCAGTGCGCGGCGGCGTCCCAGCTGGCGCCGAAGCCGACCGAGACCTCCAGCGGCACCGAGAGCTGCGCGGCACCGGCCATCTCGCGGCGGACGAGCGCCTCCAGGGCCGCCTCCTCCCCCGCCGCCACCTCGAGCACGAGTTCGTCGTGGACCTGCAGCAGCATCCGCGAGCGCAGCCCCTCGGCGGCGATGGCCTTCTCCACGTTCAGCATGGCCACCTTGATGACGTCGGCGGCCGAGCCCTGGATGGGCGCGTTGAGCGCCATCCGCTCGGCCATCTGGCGCCGCTGCCCGTTGTCGCTGGTCAGGTCGGGCAGGTACCGGCGCCGGCCCAGCGTCGTCTCGGTGTAGCCGGTCTGCCGGGCGTCGTCAACGACGCTGTCGAGGTAGTCGCGGATGCCGCCGAATCGCTCGAAGTAGGCGTGCATCTGCTCGCGCGCCTCCTCGGTGGAGATGCGCAGCTGCTGGGACAGGCCGTAGGCCGACAGCCCGTAGGCCAGCCCGTAGCTCATCGCCTTGATCCGCCGGCGCATCTCCGGGTCGACGTCCTCGATCGGGATGTTGAACGCCCGCGCGGCGACGAAGGAGTGCAGGTCCTCCCCCGACGTGAAGGCCTCGATCAGGCCCGCGTCGCCGGAGAGGTGGGCCATGATCCGCATCTCGATCTGGCTGTAGTCCGCCGTCATCAGCGTCTGGTAGCCGGAGCCGACGACGAACGCCTGCCGGATCCGGCGGCCCTCGGCGGTGCGGATCGGGATGTTCTGCAGGTTCGGGTCGGTGGAGGAGAGCCGGCCGGTGGCGGCGATCGTCTGCTGGAACGTGGTGTGGATGCGGCCGCCGTCGTCGACCATCGGGATCAGGCCGTCGATGACCGTGCGCAGCCGGGTGACGTCCCGGTGACGGAGCAGGTGCTCGAGGAACGGGTGACCGGTCTGCTCGAGCAGCCAGGTGAGCGCGTCGGCGTCCGTGGTGTAGCCGGACTTGATCTTCTTCGTCTTCGGCAGGCCGAGCTCGTCGAAGAGCACCGCCTGCAGCTGCTTGGGCGAGCCCAGGTTCACCTCGCGGCCGATGACCGCGTAGCACTCGGCGGCCGCGGCCGCGACGCCCTCGGCGAACTCCCGCTGCAGCTCCTGCAGGAACTCCAGGTCGGCGGCGATCCCGCGCTGCTCCATACGGGCCAGGACGAAGGTGAGCGGCAGCTCCATCGCGCCCAGCAGGTGGTCGCCGCCGCGCTGGCCGAGCACCGACTCCAGCGCGTCGGACAGGTCGTTGACCGCGACGGCCTTGAGCACGTCGGCGGTGGCCGCCTCGCGGGCGAGGTCGTCCTCCGACGGGCCCATCCCGTCGAGGGTCAGCTGCGCCTCCTCGGCGGCGGTGTCCTTGAGCTCCCGGCGCAGGTAGCGCACCGCCAGGTCGGCGAGGTCGAACGAGCGCTGGCCGGGCATCGCCAGGTAGGCGGCGAGCGCGGTGTCGCTGACCACGCCCTCGAGCTCCCAGCCGCGGGCCCAGACGGCCAGCAGTGGGCCCTTCACCTCGTGGACGACCTTGGGCCGGTCCCGGTCGGCGAGCCACGCGGCGAGCGCCTGCTCGTCGGCGACGTCGAGGCCGGGGCCCAGGTCGACGAAGGTGGTGTGGTCGTCGGCGGCGGCCAGCGCGAGACCGGTGAGCTCCCCCGTGCCGCGGCCCCACGTGCCGCGGAAGATGACGCCGGTGCGCCCGGTCCGGGCGTGCTCGTCCAGCCAGGCCCCGAGCCCGCCGGCCGGCACCTCGTCGACGACGACGTCGAAGCCGCCCTCGACCTCCGGCTCGGCGCTGGTGAGCGTCGCGAACAGCCGCTCCCGGAGCACCCGGAACTGCAGGTTGTCGAAGAGGGTGTGCACCTCGTTGCGGTCCCACGGCTGGACGGCGAGGTCGGCCGGGCCGAGGTCCAGCGCCACGTTCCGGTCGAGCTCGGTCAGCCGGCGGTTCTGCAGCACCGAGGACAGGTGCTCGCGCAGCTTCTCGCCCACCTTGCCCTTGACCGTGTCGACCCGGTCGACCAGCGCGTCGAGCGACCCGTACTCGCGCACCCACTTGGCGGCGGTCTTCTCCCCCACGCTCGGGATGCTCGGCAGGTTGTCGCTGGGGTCGCCCCGCAGCGCGGCGAAGTCCGGGTACTGGGCCGGCGTGAGGCCGTACTTGGCCTCGACCTCCTCCGGCGTGAACCGGGTGAGGTCGGAGACCCCCTTGCGCGGGTAGAGCACCGTGACGTGCTCGTTGACCAGTTGCAGCGCGTCGCGGTCGCCGGTGGCGATGAGCACGTCCATGCCCTGCTCGACCGCCTGCACCGTCAGGGTGGCGATCACATCGTCGGCCTCGAAGCCCTCGGCGGTGATGACCGGCACGCGCAGCGCCCCGAGCACCTCCTGGATCAGGCTGACCTGGCCGCGGAAGTCCGTCGGGCTCTCGGCCCGGTTGGCCTTGTACTCCGCATAGATCTCGCTGCGGAAGGTCTTGCGGCCCACGTCGAAGGCGACCGCGAGGTGCGTCGGCTGCTCGTCGCGCAGGATGTTGATCAACATGGACGTGAACCCGTAGACGGCGTTCGTCGGCTGGCCCGTGGTGGTGGAGAAGTTCTCCACCGGCAGGGCGAAGAAGGCGCGGTAGGCCAGGGAGTGCCCGTCGAGCAGCAGCAGCCGCGGGCGCACCCCGGCATCTGTCGGGGCGGTGGGGCTGGACGCGGGGGCGGAGACCGGAGCGGACATCGGGGCCGATCCTAGAGAAAGGACCCCGCTGCCCCCCGCCCCTCGCACGCTCGGGTCGGACCCCTGCAGCGGGGCCGCGGCCGGTTACCGTGCCGGGGTGACCCTCGCCCGCCCCGACTGGCTGCCGCCCGGGTTCTCCAGCCCGCTCGACGAGAAGCTGGGCATCGAGATCACCGACTACGACCCCGACCACCTGGTCGCGACGATGCCGGTCGAGGGCAACCAGCAGCCGGCCGGGCTGCTGCACGGCGGCGCCACCTGCGCGCTGGTGGAGACGGTCGGCTCCTGGGCCGCCGCGCTGGGCGCGGGCCCGGGGCGCCGCTGCGTGGGCGTCGAGCTCAACGTCAGCTACCTGCGGGCGGCCACGAGCGGGACGGTCACCGCCGTCGCCACGCCTGTGCGGCGGGGCCGGACGCTGGCCACCTTCCGCGTCGAGGTCAGCGACGACACCGGCCGCCCCACGGCGACCGCCCGGCTGACCTGCATGCTCGGCGACGCGACGCCCTCCTGGTAGCGGCGCGCGGCACCTGGCCGCTACGGGAGGTTCAGCTGCCAGGAGACCCCGAAGCGGTCGTTCACCCAGCCGAAGCGGCGGCTGAAGCCGTAGTCGTCCAGCGGCATCAGGACGGCGCCGCCGTCGGAGAGGCCCGCGAACAGCCGGTCGAGCTCCTCGGCCGATGCCGCGTCGACGAAGATCGAGAAGGACGGCGTGAAGGTGAAGGCGTGCACCGGGGGGCTGTCGAAGCAGCGGAACACCTGGCCGGCGATGGCGAAGGTGGCCTGCTCCACCGTCCCCTCCACGCCCTGCCCGTCGGCTCCCCAGCGGGTGAGGGTCAGGACGCGCGAGTCGTCGAACAGCGACGTGTAGAGCTCGAGGGCGCGCTCTGCCTCGCCCGTGAACATGAGGAAGGGGGTCACCTGCTCCGGCATGGCGGCAGGCTAGCGGCGGCCGCCGACAGGCCCGGCCGCGCGAGCGGTGGCCCCCTCAGCCCTCGGCGGCGTCGGCGACCGGCACCACCCGCGCGAGCGGCCGGCGACGCACCGGGGGACGGCGGGGCACCGGGACGGTCACCCCGCCCCGCTGCCAGGACGACAACGCCCGGGCCAGGGTCTCCCGCGGCACGATCCGCCGTGTGGTGAGCGGCGCGAACCCCATGCGCGCGAAGAACCGCTGCCGCTCGGCCTCGTGCCCACCGACGGCGGCCACGACGTGGTCGGCCCCCGCCTCGGTCGCGTAGGCCACGGCGGCCGCCAGCAGCGCAGCGCCGGCACCGCGACGGCGGTGCTCGCGGTGGACGACGAGGTTGTCGACGGTCACCTGCGGGACACCGAGGACGACCGAGAGCGGGTCGAGCCCCAGGATCGCCAGCCCCACCACGAGCTCGCCGCGCACCCCGCCGTCGGGGGCGTTGGGACCCGGGAGCACGGCCAGCGCCACCCGGTGCCGGGGATCGGCGAGCAGCCGGCGGAAGCCGGCCGCCGCGGCCGCGCCGGGCGTCTGCCCGGTGAGCACCCCCTCGGCGTGCGCCTCGGCCCGGTGCTGGCGCACCAGGGCGAGGACGGCAGGCAGGTCGTCGGGACGCGCCGCGCGCGTCGTGACGAGGGACCTCGAACCGGATCCTGGCACCGGAGTCCTCCCCTGGACGGTGGCAGCAGAGTGCACCCCCGACGGCCCGCGGGCACGGCGGCGCGCCGCTCCGGCGGCGGGGGTGACAGGCGCGGCGTGTCGCGGAAAGGTCACAGGTCGCGGTGAGGACAGCGACTGGAAACAGAGCCGGGTTAGGGTCCCCCGCACTCAGCACGCCCAGGGAGGTCGAGTGACGCACGCGCCAGGCCGTGTCCGACGGCACGGTCGACGACCGGCTCCACCCGGGGACCCCGCCGGGTCCGCGGGCCGGTCAGGTCCCCCCACCCGGCGCCGTTACCTGGTCCGGCTGCTCCTGGTCGCCGTCTTCGGCCTCGGGCTCGCCGCGGTGGTACCCGGCATCGCCCAGGCCGAGGGCGAGCAGGTCGCCGGGACGCTGCAGACCAGCCGCAGCGGGCCCATCGAGGGCGTCGAGATGACCGTCACCACGGCCGACGGCCAGGAGGTCGACTCCGTCGAGACCGACGAGCAGGGCCGCTGGGAGGTCGACCTGCCCGGGCCCGGCGAGTACGTCGTCACGCTCAACGCCGACGACCTGCCCGAGAACGTCCAGCTCGCCGGCGAGGACAACCGCACGGTGACCGTGGACGAGGGCCGCCGGCAGGCGGTCATCATCGGCCTCAACGACGGCAGCCGGGAGGGCGGGGGAAGCACCGTCCGCGCCGTCCAGCTGCTGGTCGACGGCATCCGCTTCGGCCTGCTCATCGCCATGTGCGCGGTGGGCCTGTCGCTCATCTTCGGGACGACGGGGCTGACGAACTTCGCGCACGGCGAGCTGGTCACGATCGGCGCCGTCGTCGCGTGGTTCATCAACGTCCGGGGCGGCGTCCCGCTGATCCCGGCCGCGCTGATCGCCATGGTGGTCGGGGCGGCGGTGGGCGCCCTCAACGAGCTGGCGCTGTGGCGGCCGCTGCGCCGCCGCGGCACCGGCCTGATCGCGGCGCTGGTCGTCTCCATCGGCCTGTCCCTGGCCCTGCGCTACCTCATCCAGCTGGTCTACGGCGGCCGGTCCAACCCCTACCAGGGTGTCGGTGGGGGCCGCGCGGTCGACTACGGCCTGTTCCGGCTGACCAACGCCGACCTCACCTCGATCGTCATCTCGATCGTCGTCCTGGTGCTCGTCGCGCTGATGCTGCAGCGCACCAAGATCGGCAAGGCCATGCGGGCGGTCGCGGACAACCGCGACCTGGCCGCCTCCTCCGGGATCGACGTGAACCGCGTCATCCTGGTCGTCTGGATGATGGGCGGGGGCCTCGCCGCGCTCGGCGGGGTGCTGCTGGGCCTCTCCGACCAGGTGCAGTGGGACATGGGCTTCCGGCTGCTGCTGCTGATGTTCGCCGGCGTCACGCTCGGCGGGCTGGGCACCGCCTACGGCGCCCTGATCGGGAGCCTCGTCGTGGGCGTCTTCGTCCAGATGTCGACGCTGGTCATCCCCAACGACGTCAAGTACGTCGGCGGTCTGCTGCTGCTGATCGTCATCCTCGTCATCCGGCCCCAGGGGATCCTGGGCAGCCGCGTCCGGGTGGGCTGACCCTTGAGCGAAGTCATCAACGCACTCGCCGTCGCGGGCAAGGCCGCCCTGGGCTTCCAGGCGATCTTCTTCGTCCTGCTGGCCGTCGGCATCAACGTGCAGTTCGGCTACACCGGCCTGCTGAACTTCGGCCAGATCGCCTTCGCCATGCTCGGCGGGTTCGGCATCGCCATCTCGGTGAGCAAGTGGGGGCTGGACTTCTGGGTGGGCGTCGCGATCGGCCTGCTGTCAGCGGTCGTCCTCGCGCTCCTGCTCGGTCTGCCCACCCTGCGGCTGCGGGCGGACTACCTGGCGATCGTCACCATCGCCGCGGCGGAGGGGCTGCGATTGCTCTTCCGGTCCGTCTCGGCCACGCCGTTGACCAACGGCACCCGCGGCATCTCGGCGTTCAACGGCGACTTCCTCGCGCTCGCGCCGTGGGCGACCAACGAGCGCTACCGCATCCTGGGCACCAGCTGGTCCGGCGGTGAGCTGTGGGTCGCCTTCGTGGGCTGGGTGCTGGTGCTCCTGTCCTGCCTGCTCATCTGGGCGCTCATGCGCAGCCCGTGGGGCCGCGTGGTCCGCTCCATCCGTGAGGACGAGGACGCCGTCCGCGCCCTCGGCAAGAACGTCTACGTCTACAAGATGCAGGCCCTGGTCATGGGCGGCATCCTCGGCGCCCTCGGCGGGATGGTCTACGCCGTCGGCACCGGCTCGGCGATCCCCGACCAGTACCAGAACGCCAACACGTTCCTGGCCTACGCCGCGCTGATCCTCGGCGGCGCCGCGACGGTGTTCGGTCCGGTGATCGGGGGGATGATCCTGTTGTTCATCCTGCAGTTCGCCGACGCCGGGCTGCGCGCGCTGATCGACAACGGGGTCATCCCCGAGGGCCTGCTCACCTCCACCGACGTCGCGACGATCCGCTTCGTCCTCGTGGGGCTGGGGCTCATGCTGTTGTTGGTCTTCCGGCCACAAGGCATCTTCGGTGACCGACGAGAGGTGATGCTCGATGCCCGCTGACCCCACGCCTGCTCAGCCGGGGCAGCCCGAGCCCCCCGCGGGCAGCGGAGCGCACGCCGCGTCCCTCGACCCGGCCGCCGGCGGCGCGCCGCGGCGGGTGGCCCAGGCCGCCCTGCGCGACGTCCCGTGGGAGGTCGGCGTCGCCAAGCCCGACCCGATCGTCGTGGTGGACGGCGTGACCCGGACCTTCGGCGGCCTCACCGCGGTCGCGGTGGAGCACCTGGAGATCCAGCGCGGCGGCATCACCGGCCTGATCGGCCCCAACGGTGCCGGCAAGACGACGCTGTTCAACCTGCTCACCGGGTTCGACCAGCCCAACGCCGGGCGGTGGACCTTCGACGGCAAGTCGCTGTCCAACCTGCCGCCGCACCGGGTCGCCCGGCTCGGCGTCGTCCGCACCTTCCAGCTGACCAAGGCGCTGTCCCGGCTCACCGTGCTGCAGAACATGCTGCTCGGTGCCCAGGGCCAGAAGGGCGAGAGCTTCTTCGGGGCGCTGCTGCCCGGCTGGAAGTCGCAGGAGCGGGCCAACACCGACAAGGCGATGGAGCTGCTCACCCGCTTCAAGCTCGACGCCAAGAAGGACGACTTCGCCGGCACCCTCTCCGGCGGTCAGCGCAAGCTGCTGGAGATGGCGCGGGCGCTGATGAGCGACCCGAAGGTCGTCATGCTCGACGAGCCGATGGCCGGGGTGAACCCGGCGCTGACCCAGAGCCTGCTCGGGCACGTCAAGGACCTGCGCGAGCAGGGCATGACGGTGATCTTCGTCGAGCACGACATGGACGTCGTCCGGGACATCAGCGACTGGGTGGTCGTCATGGCCGCCGGCCGGGTGATCGCCGAGGGGCCGCCGGAGTCGATCAGCCAGAACCAGGCCGTGGTCGACGCCTACCTCGGCGCCCACCACGACGCCCCGCTCACCGTCGAGGAGGAGGACCGCGTCCTCGCCCAGGCCGAGCGCGAGATCGCCCGCGAGGAGCACGTCGACGGCGACGACGTCTTCAGCTCCGACGTCCCGCCCCAGGAGAGGACCGACCGATGAGCGACCCCCTGTTCGAGGTCGACGAGTCCGGCGAGGACCTCACCCGCGCCGACCAGGCCGCCTCGCCGGCCGCGACGCTGTCCCCCGCGGAGAAGGCCGCGACCCGGGAGGAGCACGTCCGGCTGGCCGAGGGCGCGCTGGTCCGGGCCGACGACCTGGTGGCCGGGTACGTGCCGGGCGTCAACATCCTCCGGGGCTGCGACTTCTACCTCCAGGACGGCGAGCTCGTCGGGATCATCGGGCCCAACGGCGCCGGCAAGTCCACGCTGCTCAAGACCCTGTTCGGGCTCATCCCCGTCCGGTCGGGCTCGGTGACGCTGCGCGGCGAGGACATCACCTCCGCTCCCGCGCACCGGCTGGTGTCGCTGGGGGTCGGCTACGTCCCGCAGAACAACAACGTGTTCCCCTCGCTGACCATCGAGGAGAACATGCAGATGGGCGTCTACCTGCGGCCGAAGACGTTCAAGGAGCGCTTCGACTACGTCATCGACCTGTTCCCGCTGCTCGGCGAGCGCCGCAAGGGCAAGGCCGGTGCGCTGTCCGGCGGCGAGCGGCAGATGGTCGCCATGGGCCGGGCGCTGATGATGGACCCGTCGGTGCTGCTGCTCGACGAGCCGTCGGCCGGCCTGTCCCCCGCCTACCAGGACGAGGTGTTCATCCGCTGCCGGCGGATCAACGCCACCGGGGTCTCGATCATCATGGTCGAGCAGAACGCCCGGCGGTGCCTGCAGATCTGCGACCGCGGGTACGTCCTCGACCAGGGCCGCAACGCCTACACCGACACCGGGGACAACCTCATGCACGACCCGAAGGTCATCGAGCTCTACCTGGGGACGCTCGCCAAGGCCCACTGAGAGAGGACCGCCCTTCCCCCCACGCCTCGCAGGCGCAGGCGGAGGTCCCCTGAAGGGCGGCCGGTCCAGCGCCTCACCACGACGGCGCCGTCCCCACCCCGGGGACGGCGCCGTCGCGTGTCTGCAGGTCCGGCTCGCGCGGCGGGTACGGGGGCGGCATGAACTGGACCTGGAACATGCGGTCGCGCGACGGCGGCATGAACGGCCTGGAGTTCGCCCGGGCCACGACCGCCGGCGGTTTCCGCCGGGTGCTGGTGCACGCCGCGCCCGCCCAGCTGCACGTCGAGGTGGTCGCCGACGACGACAGCGTCGTCCTGCGCGCCGACGCCGACCGCGAGGGCGACTACTCCCCCCTCACGCTGCTCGAGCTCGGCGACGACGGCATCCGCCGCAGCGAGGTGTGGCCCGGACCGGAGCTGCACGGCGTCCCGGTGGTCCTGCCGGGCGGAGAGGTCGGCGTCCTGACCGCCTGGGAGCACGCCGAGGACCGCAGCTGGTGGCGGTGGTCGGTGGAGTTCTCCAACCACAAGGGCCGGCCGGCGGACTGGCAGCCCGCCGGCCAGCGCCTGCAGCGCTGAGCGGCCCGGACAGCACGGTGGGGGGGGGGGGGGGGGGGGGGGGGGGGGGCGGGGGGGGGGGGGGGGGGGGGGGGGGGGGGGGGGGGGGGGGGGGGGGGGGGGGGGGGGGGGGGCGGGGGGGGGGGGGGGGGGGGGGGGGGGGGGGGGGGGGGGGGGGGGGGGGGGGGGGGGGCGGCGCCCCCCCCCCCCCCCCCCCCCCCCACCGGTCGGTCAGTGGGCGGCGTCCCGCCAGCGGAAGGCGCGCCTCGACAGCCGCTCGAGGATGAGCTGGTCGAGGATGATGATCACGCCGACGAAGAGCACCACCCAGGCCGCGAAGCCGGCGAACTGGTTGGCGTCGTACCAGTACCGGGCCCGGTAGCCGGCGCCGCCCGAGCCGCCGAACCACTCGGCCAGCAGCACGCCGTTCCAGCCCATGATCACGGCGAAGCGCAGGCCGGCCATGATGTACCCGGCGACCGCGGGCAGGACGAGGTCCTGCACCCGCCGGGTGAGCGGGACGCCGTAGGACGCCGACATGTCGCGCAGGTCGCGGGAGATGCCCCCGACGCCCTGGGCCACGTTCACGATCACGAAGGGCACCGCGGTCAGGAACGTGGTGACGATCGGGCTGGTGTGGCCGAAGCCGAACCACATGACCGTGAGGAAGGCCCACATGATCGCGGGGATCGACAGGCCGACCAGGACGAGGCTCTCGCCGAACGCCCGGGCCATGGGGGACAGGCCGATGAGGACGCCGACGAGGATGCCGACTACCACCGACAGCCCGACCCCGATGCCGAACCGGTAGAAGGTGTCGGCGAAGTTCCCGAACACCTCCCCCCGGCGGAACTCCTCGACCAGCGACTCGACCACCGACACCGGGCCGGGGATCCGCTCGAAGAGCCAGGCGAGCACCACCCACAGGAGGAACGCGGCCAGGTAGAAGGTGGCACGGGCCGCCCGGTCGGAGCCGAGCCGCCGCTGCCAGGCCGGCCGGGACCGGGCGATCTCCTCCTGGGACAGACGGCGGGTGAGCGTGTCCGTCATCGGGCCGCCCTCTCTTCCGGGCGCCAGGCGAGCACGCGCTGCTCCAGCTTGCGCAGCAGCAGGCGCTCGATCAGCAGCATGAACAGGATGAACAGGGCCATCCAGGCGATGACGCCGGTGATGTTGAACAGCTGGTACTCGGTGCGGATCTGGAAGCCGACGCCGTTGGTGCCGCCGAACACCTCGGTCAGCGCCTCGACCTTCCAGGCGACCGCGAAGGACATCCGGACCGCGGCGAACAGGAAGGGCACGATCGTCGGGAGGAACACGTCCCGGCGGATCTGCTGCGGGCTGCGGCCGAACGCCTGGCTCATCTTGACCAGGTTCTGGTCGACGCCCCGGATGCCCTCGGCCACGTTGAGCGCCACGTAGGGCGTCGACACCAGGGCCACGGCCAGCACCGGGCCGAGGTCCGACAGGCCGAAGATGATCAGCGACAGGACCGCGTAGGTGAGCGCCGGGATGGTGCCCGCGACGGTCACGCCGTCCAGGAAGAAGGCCTTCCAGTAGTTGTAGCGGCCCATGAGGTAGCCGACCGGGGCGCCGATGAGGACGGCGACCCCGAAGCCGGCGAACGTCTTGAGGACGCTGGCGAGGAAGTCCGACACGAGGGCACCGCTGGCGACGATGTCCCACATCTCGACGCTGACCTCGAGCGGGTTCGGCAGGGTGCCGAAGGGCAGGTAGTACGCGGCCACCTGCCAGACGCCGAGCATGGCGGCCCAGCCGGCCAGGAGGAGGGCGAGGTGCCGGCGCTTGTTGCGCGCGGCCGCGCGGCGAGCCTGCTCCTCGCCCTCCTGCCAGGTGACCGCCGGCGCCGTCGGGGGCGCCTCGACCACGGGGTTGGACATGGTTCTCCCTCGTCGGGTCGTGCTGTCGGTCAGGGCTGCTGGAGGTCGGTGGTGAAGTTCGGGTCCTCGACGTCCTGCTCGATGAAGCCCGTCTCCCGCATGAGGTCGAAGACCTCCATCTCGCCGTCGGCCCACTCCTGGTCGATGTAGGCGCTGTCGACGAACCAGTCGAACTTGTTCTCCAGCCAGTCCTGCAGGAAGGCCATCTCCTCCGGGTTGCGGACGGCGAAGTCCTCCGGGTAGGCGGCGATGATCTCGTCGCGGTGCTGCTGCCACTCCTGGATGCCCCGGTCCCACAGCTCGATCAGGAACTGCGCCTCCTCCTGGTTCTTCTCCACCCAGGCCTCGCGGGCCACGAAGACGTTGGTCTGCGGGTGGGTGAGGACCGAGGAGTCGCTGGCGTAGTTCTGCGCCCAGAACTGCGCGGCGGCCTGGCTGTCGTACAGCGGCTTGATCTGGCCGCCCATCAGCTGCGGGACGGCGAAGTCGGGCAGGCACAGGCACGCGTCGGCGTCCCCGCGGGCCACCAGGTCGGCCAGGTTCTGGATGTCGGTGACGACCAGCTCGTAGTCACCGCCGCCGGCGCGCAGGTCCAGGCCGCACTTCTCCTTGGCGTACATGCCCCAGATCAGCGTGATGCTGACGTTGGTGAACGTGGCGATCTTCTGGCCCTTGAGGTCGCAGATGGTCTGCGCGGGGTTGTCCGCGCCGACGGCCACGATGCTGCGGTCGGTGTTGTACTTGCCGAAGACGGTGGCCGGCTCGCCGGTCGCCTCCTCCAGGTCGGGCACCTCGTAGCTGGCCGCCGAGATGACGTCGGCGTGGCCCCCGGCGTAGACGCCGAACTCGTCCCAGGACGACGAGGTCAGGATCTGGATGCCGGCGGCCTCCTCCATCTCCTGCTTGATGCCCTGGTCCTCGAGCCACTTCCAGACCGGGTCGGGCGCCATGACCATGTTCACGACGCCGTTGGCGTCCTTCGCCTCGCCGGCCGCCTGACTCGATCCGCCGCCGGACGCGCACGCGGTGGCCGTGACCGCGAGCGCGGCCACCCCGGCCACCAGGCGCAGCTTCCCCGCCCGGGTGCTGCCTGCCCTGTTCCCCATGGGTTCCCTGCCTTCTGGTCGGGGACGCGTCCGCCGCGTCCGTCGCACGGGTGCCGCTCGTGGTGACTGCCGGCGCACCTGCCGCCGGCCGGTGGAGCTCAGGCGCCCGGTCGCGAGCCGGCCGGGGGAGCGTGCCGGAGTGTGACCGAGACCACGTATACGGGCCGGAACTGTGCACGGGAGTGCCTGTACACGTCAAGCACTCGTCCATCGCCGACTGCCGGCCGGGGGCCCGGTGGCGGGGCGTGGCGCCGGCCGGACGCCCGGCCATCGGCCCGCTGGCGCATCGCTGACCTGCGGCTTCACGGAGCGGACGGCCCGCGGCGGCGCGCTGCGCCGGTCGCCGACCGACCGGCCGCTTGACATGACTAGGTATGCACAACACGATGCAGGCCCCGACGTGACCTGGAGCACACCTGATGATCCGGCAGCTGAAGAAGAGGGCCTCCGACGCCGCACCGCGGCAGGGCTCGCCCGAGGTGGCCGACGTGGTCGCCCGCGTGATCGCCGACGTCCGCACCCGGGGCGACGAGGCGGTGCGCGAGTACTCCGAGCGGTTCGACTCCTGGTCCCCGGAGGACTTCCGGCTCGGGCCCGAGGAGGTCGAGCGCATCGTCGCGGGCGTGGACCCCGAGGTGGTCGACGACCTGCGGACGGTGCAGGCCAACGTGGCGGCGTTCGCGCGGCACCAGCTGGACTCGATGCGCGAGTTCGAGGTGGAGACGCAGCCCGGCGTCTTCCTGGGGCAGCGGCACCTGCCGATCGCGGCGACCGGCGCCTACGTGCCCGGTGGGCGCTACCCGCTCACCGCCTCGGCGCACATGACGGTGGTGACCGCGAAGGTCGCCGGGGTGGGCCGGGTGACGGCGTGCACGCCGCCCATCCGCGGGCAGGTCCCCGCGGCCACGGTCGCCGCGATGCACCTGGCCGGCGCGGACGAGATCTTCCTGCTCGGCGGGGTCCAGGCCGTCGCCGCCATGGCGCTGGGCACCGAGACGATCGGCAAGGTGGACCTGCTGGCCGGCCCGGGCAACGCCTACGTCGCCGAGGCCAAGCGGCAGCTGTTCGGCGAGGTCGGCATCGACCTGTTCGCGGGCCCCACCGAGATCCTCGTCGTCGCCGACGACAGCGCCGACCCCTTCGTCGTCGCCGTCGACCTGCTCAGCCAGGCCGAGCACGGCCCGGACTCACCGGCGGTCCTGATCACCACGTCGGAGACGGTCGCGCGGGAGGCGATGGCGCACGTCGACCGGCTGCTCCCGGACATGCCGACCGTCGACATGGCCGGCCCGGCATGGCGGGACCACGGGCAGGTCCTCGTCGTGGACGACCTGGACGAGGCCTACCGGCTGGCCGACGAGTTCGCCAGCGAGCACGTCCAGATCCTCACCGAGGAGCCGCGCCGGGCGCTGGAGCAGATGCGCAACTACGGTGCCCTGTTCCTCGGGGAGGGGACCTGCGTCTCCTACGGGGACAAGGTCATCGGCACCAACCACGTCCTGCCCACGCGCGGGGCCGCCCGGTACACCGGCGGCCTGTGGGTGGGGAAGTACCTGCGGACGGTGACCTACCAGGAGGTCACCGACCCCGCGGCCAGCGCCGCCCTCGGCGAGCTGTGCGGCCGCGCGGCCCGGATCGAGCTGTTCGAGGGCCACGCCCGCTCCGGCGACGTCCGCGCGGCCAAGTACGCGCAGGCCGACCTGCCCTGGGCGCCCGACGTGTACGCCCCCGTCTCCTGACCCGACGCACCCCGATCCCCTACCGAGAGGACGCCATGTCCGGCCGCACCGTCGACATCCACGCCCACGTGTTCACCCCGGCGTGCCAGGAGCTCGTGAAGGGCCTCATGGAACCGCAGTACGAGCCGTTCTCGTACTGGGCCGGGGCGGAGACCAACGAGTACCAGCCCAAGCACACCGCCGAGATCATGCCCAAGCTGACCGACGTCGACGTCCGGCTGGCCGACATGGACACCATGGGGATCGACGTCCAGGCGATCTCGGTCGCCCCGCCGCAGTACTACTACTGGACCGACGTCGAGCTCGGCCGGACGCTCGCGCGGATGCAGAACGAGAACCTGGCCTCGATCGTGGCCGACCACCCCGACCGCTTCGTCGGGCTGGCCACGGTGCCGCTGCAGGACGTGTCCTCCGCGGTGGAGGAGCTCGAGCACTGCGTCCGCGAGTACGGCTTCCGCGGTGTGGAGATCAACACCAACGTCTTCGGCCTGGACCTCGACGACCGGCGGTTCCGGCGGTTCTTCGCCAAGGCCGAAGAGCTCGACGTCGTCGTCCTGCTGCACCCCAACGGCTTCACCCACGGGGAGCGGCTGCAGAAGTACTACATGACCAACGTGATCGGGAACCCGCTGGACACCACGGTCGCGATCAACCGGATCATCCACGGCGGCGTCCTCGAGGACCACCCGGCGCTCAAGCTGTGCCTGGTGCACGGCGGCGGGTTCCTGCCCTTCTACTCCTCGCGGATCGACCACTCCTACGAGCTGCGGCCCGAGGGCCGGCACCACATCAGCCGGCCGCCGAGCACCTACCTCAAGCAGGTCTACGTCGACTGCCTGGTGTTCGACTCCGTCCACCTGGAGTTCCTCATCCAGCAGATGGGTCCCGACCACGTGGTCATCGGCACCGACTACCCCTTCGACATGGGCCACTACGACCCGCTCGGGCAGATCGACGGCGTCCGGGGCCTCAGCGACGAGGACCGGAACCTGATCCGCAGCGCGACCGCCGCCAAGCTGCTCAAGCTGGACGGCTGAGGCCTGCCGTGGACGTCGCCGTGGTCGGGCTGGGCTGGTGGGGCCAGAAGGTCCTCGACGAGCTGGCCGGCAGCAGCACCGTCCGGGCGGTGGTGGGTGTGGACCCCCAGCCGGCCGGGCGGGAGCGGGGAGCGGCGCGGGGCCTGCCGACGACGGCCGACCTCGCCGAGGCGCTGGCCGACCCCGCCGTCGAGGCCGTGGTGCTGTGCTCGCCGCACCGGTTCCACTCCGCGCAGATCGTCGCCGCCGCCGAGGCCGGCAAGCACGTGTTCTGCGAGAAGCCGTTCAGCACGACGGTGGACGACGCCGACGTGGCCCTCGCGGCCGTCGCGGCGGCCGGCGTCCAGCTGGGCGTGGGGCACGAGCGGCGCTTCGAGCCGCCGGTGGTGGAGCTGCAGGAGCGGGTGCGCTCCGGCGAGCTGGGCACGCCGCTGGTCTTCGAGGGCAACTTCAGCCAGGACAAGTTCCTGGCGCTGCCCCCGGACAACTGGCGGCTGTCCAGCGTCGAGGCGCCGGTCGGCCCGCTGTCGGCGACCGGCATCCACCTGGTCGACCTCGCCGTCGGCCTGCTCGGGGAGCCGGTGGAGGTGTGGGCCCGGCTGGCCACCCGCGCCACGTCGTTCGGCAACGGCGACACGCTCTCGGTGACCCTCGGCTTCGCCAGCGGGGCGACCGCGAGCATCACCGCCATCCTGACCACGCCGTTCATCGGGCGGATCTGCCTGCTCGGCTCGGAGGGCTGGATGGAGATCCGCGACCGCGCCCACCCGGAGTCCCCGGCCGGGTGGGACGTCACCACGCGATACCGGGACAGCGAGCCGACCACCCGGTTCGTCCCGCCCAGCCCCGCCGTCCGCGACAACCTCGAGCGCTTCGCCGCCGCCGTCGAGGGCACCGCCGAGTACCCGATCCCGCCGAGCGACGTCCGCGCCACCGTGCGCGCGTTCGAGGCGATCACCCGGTCGGCCCTCAGCGGCGCGGTGGAGCGCGTCTAGAAGGACCCCCTGCTCCCCACGACTCGCCGGCTCGCCGCGGGCCCCTGCAGGGGGCCACCCCGTCCCACCGCACCACCCGTCCCCAGAAGGACCTCGTCCTCCCCACCCCTCGCAAGCTCGGGGCGGTTCCCAGGACGAGGCCGTCAGTCCCACTGCCGAGGAGAGCGCATGCAGATCATCGACCTGTCCCAGGACATCTACGAGGGGATGAAGGTCTACCCCGGGCACCTGAAGACCGTGCAGTTCGAGCACGCCACGCACGAGGAGACCGCCCCCCGGTTCGAGGGCGGCTTCTCGTTCCAGACCACCGGGTTCATCCTCAACGACAACGGGCCCACGCACGTGGACTCGTTCTCCCACCTGGACCCGGCGCCCGGCGCCGAGACCATCGACCAGATGCCGCTGGAGCTGTTCTACGGGCCCGCGGTGTGCCTGGACGTGACCGAGTTCGCGCCGCAGACCGACATCACCGCCGAGGACCTCGACCGGATCGAGGCCGCGTCGCCGGTCGACGTGCAGCGCGGCGACATCGTGCTGTTCCACACCGCGACCTGGAACAAGTTCGTGGGGGACAAGCGGTACCTCACCGACTTCGCGGGGCTGGGCGAGTCCGCGGCGGAGTGGATCGTGCAGCGCGGCGTGAAGACCTTCGGCGTGGACAGCCCCACCCCGGACAACCCGGCGAGCAAGAGCTACCCGATCCACATGATGTGCCGGCGCGAGCACATCACCCACTACGAGAACCTGGCCAACCTCGACCAGGTGGTCAACCGCCGGTTCACCTTCGTCGGCTTCCCCCTCAAGGTCCGCGGGGCGCACGGCGGCCCCACCCGCGCGGTGGCGCTGGTCGAGTGAGCGGGGGTCAGGGCGCTCCGGTCGTCGCCGTCCTCGGCACCGGCACGATGGGTGCCGGGATGGTGCGGTCGCTGGTCCGCGCGGGCGTGCCCGTGCGGATGTGGAACCGCGACGGTCGCAAGGCGCAAGCGCTGGCCGGTCCGGGCGCCGAGGCGTGCGACTCGCCGGCCGCGGCGGCCGAGGGGGCCGACGTCGTCCTGACGATGCTGTTCGACGCCGGTGCGGTGGTCGACGCGGTCCGCCGGGCCGCGCCGGCCGCCGGCACGGTGTGGCTGCAGTGCTCGACGGTCGGCATCGAGGACGTCGAGCGCCAGGCCGAGCTCGCCCGGGAGCTCGGCCTGGTGCTGGTCGACTGCCCGGTGCAGGGCACCCGCAAGCCCGCCAAGGAGGGCGCGCTGGTCCTGCTCGCCTCCGGTCCGGACGACGCTCGCGAGCGGTTGGCGCCGGTGTTCGACGCGCTCGGCCGCAAGACCCTGTGGCTGGGGGAGGCCGGCGCCGGGACCCGGCTCAAGCTGGTCTGCAACGCGTGGGTGCTGACCCTCGTCGCCGGCGTCGCGCAGTCGGTGGCGCTGGCCCGCGGGCTCGGGCTGGACCCGCAGGACTTCTTCCGGGTCCTCGAGGGCGGTCACCTCGACGCCCCGTTCGCCCGCGTCAAGGGCGCGGCGATGATCGACGGCGACTACGCGGTCTCCTTCGCGCTGCCGGGAGCGATGAAGGACGTCGACCTCATCCGGGCCGCCCTGGCCGCGGCCGGGATCTCCGACCGGTTGGCCGCCGCCGTCCACGCCGCACTGGAGACGGCGGCCGGCCGCGTCGACGACCCCGCGGCGGTGGACATGGCCGCGCTCGTGGAGGGGCTGCCGGTGGACGCCCGCTGAGCCCCGCGGTCAGCGCGCACCTGCCGGCGTCCGCGCCCGATCCGTTCCTCGCTGCGGTGCTCTCCGGGCCGTCAGCCGGCGTGGTGCCGGCTCCGGTGCTCGGCGAGCACGTCGAGCCCGAAGTCGGCCTGCGGGTCGCGCCACACCGAGTGCGCGTGGTTGGCCCCGCGGGCGGTGTTGTCCCACTCCACCAGCAGCCGGGGGGCCTGCAGCCGGTAGTAGTGCGGCTGCCCCGGCTCCAGCGAGCCGGCCCACGCCACGTGCACCCGGTCCAGGTCGACCTGCGGCGCCAGCCCGTCGGGCACCCGGCCGACGTAGGCGCTCAGCAGCGTCTGCAGCAGGGCGCGCTGCTCGCGGTCGAGCTCGGTCGCGGGCAGCCCCTTGGGTTCGGCGGTCAGCGCCAGCCGCCGGTGGTCGGCCGGGCCGAAACCGCTGGCCCCCTCGGCGGTCTCGGCCATGCGGGTCACCCGCTCCAGCAGGCGGGGGTCGGTGAAGCGCTGCCGCCAGATGTCGGACAGCTGGATCAGCTCGTCCCCCTCGTCGATGCGCGGACGGTTGCCGCCGACGATGTCCGACGGCGCCCGGTCCAGCAGCACCGCGGCCGCGCGCAGGTCCGGGGGCAGCGACCGCACCAGGTCCCGCGCCAGGTCCTCGACGCTGCCCAGCAGGCGGAGGTCCGCGCCGCCGAGCACCGGTGCCGAGGCCGGGTCCGCGCCCACGAAGCACGGGGTCGTCGACCGGACGGCACCGTCGACGACGAGGTTGTTCAGCGAGACGTGGTGGCCGCCGAAGCGCCAGCCCCAGGGCCGCTCGCCGCCCGGGGTGCCGAAGACGCGCAGGTAGTACAGGCCCGGGTCGCGCCCGCGCTCGCGACCCCAGTCGACCGACCAGCCCTCCAGGTGGTCGAGGACGTTCTCCCAGCCGATGACGGAGGCGACGGTGACGTACCCGGCGGTCGACAGGCCGCTGGCGACCAGCCGCATGGCCAGCTGCTGCTGCGCCGGGCGCTGCCGGCCCAGGGGGAGCCCGCCGTGGTCGGTCGGCGTGTAGTACCACCGCAGCCGCTCGGCCTCGGCCGCCTCGTCGTCGGGGCCGGGCCAGGCGGCCAGCTCCCGCTGGTCGGGGTCGAGCGCGTCGAGCCAGGCGGTGGCGGCGTCGGCCATGGCCTCGGCCACCTCGCGTGCCGCCATTCCCGCGGCCGGGTCGCTGGTCGTCGTCATGGCCCCGAACCGTAGGACCTGCCGAGCCGCCGTGGTTTACTCGTCGTGATGCACCCCACCGGCTCGATCATCATCGCCTAGCGCGCAGTCACCTCCCCGACTGCGCGCAGACCTCCCGTACCCGGGGGGTCTTTTTCGTGTTCGGGCCGTTGCCGACCAGCTCCCGGGAGACCCCGATGCCCCTCGACCCGCCCACCGCCGCCGACTTCCACGTCTTCGACACCACCCTGCGCGACGGCGCGCAGCGGGAGGGCGTGAGCTACTCCGTCGCCGACAAGCTGGCCGTGGCCCGGCTGCTCGACGAGATCGGCGTGGGGTTCATCGAGGGCGGGTGGCCCGGCGCGCTGCCCAAGGACACCGAGTTCTTCGCCCGTGCCCGCACCGAGCTCAAGCTCCGGCACGCCCAGCTGGTCGCGTTCGGCGCCACCCGCAAGGCCGGCGTGCGGGTGGAGGACGACCCGCAGGTGCGGGCGCTGCTCGACGCCGAGACGCCGGTCGTCTGCCTGGTGGCCAAGTCCGACGTCCGGCACGTCCGCGACGCGCTGCGCACGACGCTCGAGGAGAACCTGGCGATGGTGCGCGACACCGTCGAGTTCTTCGTGCGGCACGGCCGCCGGGTGTTCCTCGACTGCGAGCACTTCTTCGACGGCTACGCGGCCGACCCGGACTACGGCGTCCGCGTGCTGGAGACCGCCTTCGCCGCCGGCGCCGAGGTCGGGGTCATGTGCGACACCAACGGCGGGATGCTGCCGATGGGCGTGGGCCGGGTCGTCGCCGACGTCCGCTCCCGGGTGGCCGGCAGGCTGGGCATCCACTGCCAGGACGACACCGGCTGCGCGGTCGCCAACAGCCTGGCCGCGGTGGAGGCCGGCGTCACCCACGTCCAGGGGACGGCGAACGGCTACGGCGAGCGGGCCGGCAACGCCGACACCTTCGCCCTCGTCGCCAACCTGGTGACGAAGATGGGGCTGCCGGTCGTGCCGGCCGAGTGCCTGCCGGAGCTGCAGCGGGTCAGCCACGCGATCGCCGAGCTGGCCAACATCGCCCCCGACGAGCACCAGCCCTACGTCGGCGCCTCGGCGTTCGCGCACAAGGCCGGGCTGCACGCCAGCGCGATCAAGGTCAGCCCCGAGCTGTACAACCACCTCGACCCGGCCGTCGTCGGCAACGACATGCGGATCCTGGTGACCGAGATGGCCGGCCGGGCCTCGGTGGAGCTCAAGGGCCGCGAGCTCGGCGTCGACCTCGACGGCCACCCCGACGCCATCGCCCGCGTCGTCGACCAGGTCAAGGTGCTCGAGGCCGACGGCTGGTCCTTCGAGGCCGCCGACGCCTCCTTCGAGCTGCTGCTGCGCGCCCAGCTGCCCGACGCCCCGGCGCCGCTGTTCGAGCTGGAGAGCTACAAGACCTCGGTCGAGCACTGGGGCAACGGCGTCGTGGTCAGCGAGGCCACCGTCAAGGTGCACGTCGACGGCGAGCGGATCATCAGCACCGGGGAGGGCAACGGCCCGGTCAACGCCCTCGACAACGCGCTGCGGCAGGCGCTGGTGAGCCGCTACCCGCAGCTGGCCGACGTCCAGCTCGCCGACTACAAGGTCCGCATCCTCGGCTGGAAGGGCGGCACCAGCGCCACCACCCGGGTGCTCATCGACTCCACCGACGGGGTGGGGGAGTGGACCACCGTCGGCGTGCACGACAACATCGTCGAGGCCTCCTGGCACGCGCTGGTCGACGCGCTGACCTACGCCGTCCGCCACCGCGCTCCCGCAGCAGCCCAGGCCTGAGCGCGCCGCGGGCCGTCCGTCCTCGGGGGACGGACGGCCCGCGGGTGGCCGGTCCGACGGGGCGCGCTGCCCCTCAGTGGCAGTACTCGGCGGGGCGCAGGAGCATCGCCAGCGCCATCAGCGGCAGCATCGCGACGTGCCCGACGGTCATGAGCACACCGCCGGAGACGGCACCCGCCCAGTAGGGCGCCAGCAGGACGGCGAACGGCAGGTACATCGCGGCCGACATCTCGGCGACCGCCCGCCACGAGTGGCCGCGGAAGCGCATCCACGCGCCCATCCCGATCGCCATGTTGGTGGCCATGACCACCACGGAGACGTCGAGGCGGTCGTCGAGCCCGGGCCAGACCAGTTCCTCGACCGGCCCGAGCGCGACCATCCCGACGACCATCGCCACGACCATCTCGAGGTAGTGGCGGACGAAGTGCCAGGTGCGCCGCCCGCGGGAGGCGGTGTGCTGCGGGGTCTGCGTCGTCGTCATGCGGTCAGCGTCGGGCGTCGCGGCGTCCCCGCCACGTGCCGGAGGTCACGGTCGCCGGTCACGACCCGGCACGGTCGGTGGTCAGACCAGGTCGAGGGCGCGGGCCCGCAGGGCGGCCTGGGTGCGGTCCCGGGCGCCCAGCTTGACCAGCACGTTGGTGACGTGGTTCTTGACCGTGCCCTCCGCCAGGAACAGCGTCGCGGCGATCTCCCGGTTGCTGCGCCCGTCGGCCAGCAGCCGGAGGACGTCGAGCTCGCGCGCGGACAGCGGGTCCACCAGCGGCTGCGGGCGCGGGCGCGGGGCGTCGTCGAGCTGGGCGAAGCGGGCGACGACCTTGGCCGCGACCGACGGCTGCAGCACCGACTCCCCGCGGGCGGCCGACAGGAGCGCCTCCACCAGCCGGTCGGAGGAGACGTCCTTGAGCAGGTAGCCGACCGCGCCGGCGCGCAGCGCGGCGAACACGTCCTCGTCGTCGTCGAACGTCGTCAGCGCCAGCACCCGGACGGCGGGCTGCTCGACCCGCAGCCGCCGGGTCGCGGCGATCCCGTCGAGCACGGGCATGTGCAGGTCCATGAGGACGACGTCGGGCTGCAGCTCGGCGGCCCGCTCCAGCGCCTGCGCGCCGTCGGCGGCCTCCCCGGCCACCTCCACCTCCGGCCGCGCACCGAGCAGCGTGACCAGGGCCTCGCGGAACAGCGCCTGGTCGTCGACGACCAGCACCCGGACGGCGCTCACCCGGGCACCTCCACCAGCAGCGCCGTGCCCTCGCCCGGCGCGGACTCGACGGTCAGCCGCCCGCCCACCCGGGCCGCGCGCTCGCGCAGCCCCAGCAGCCCGAAGGTGCGCCGGTCCCCGGTGTCCCGGGAGGCCGGCAGGCCCCGGCCGTCGTCACGGACGGCGAGCCGCACCGTGCCGTCGCCGGCGTAGGTGAGCGTCACCCGGGCGCTGGTGGCTCCGGCGTGCTTGCGGACGTTGGTCAGCCCCTCCTGGGCCGAGCGGAACAGCGACTCCTCCGACTCGGGAGGCAGCCGGCGCTCGGGCCCGACCACCTCCAGCGTGGTCGGCAGGCCCGCGGCGGACACCTCCGCGGTCAGCGCCGCCAGCCCCGCCCGCAGCGCCGGAGCCGCCGCCGGGTCCCGCAGGGCGGCGACCGACCGGCGGACCTCGGCGAGCGCCTCGCTGGCCTGGTGCTGCGCCTTGGCCAGCACCTCGTCGGCGCGGCCGGGGTCGGTCGGCAGCACCGCCCGGGCGGCCTGGACCTGCATCTGCACCACGGTGAGGTGGTGGCCGAGGCCGTCGTGGATGTCGCGGGCCAGCCGGTTGCGCTCACGCGTGGTGGCCAGCTCCTCGGCCTGGGCCGCGTGCCCGCGCAGCAGCTCGTTGGCCTCGGCGAGCTCGGCCCGCGCGCGCTGCTCCCGCCGCAGCAGCTCGGTCACCACGGCGGTGAAGACGGCGGCGCCCAGCAGGCCCAGCCCGTTGCGCACGAAGTCCGCCCACCCCATGCCGAGGTGCACCAGCGGCACGACCGCCGTGACCGCCGCGGCCCCCGGGAGCGGCAGCAGCAGGACGCTCTGGCTGACCAGGACCAGCAGCAGCAGGGTCGCCCCGACGCCGGCCTGCGCCGCGCCGAACAGCAGGGCGCCGAGGGGCAGCTGCAGGCACACGTGCCCGGCGGTCAGCCAGTAGCGGCGGGGGACCGGCTGCCGGGTCAGCCAGGGGAACGTGACGAGCGAGTGGACCGCGTAGGTGACCCCGAGGGCGACCGCGAGCCACGGGCGGGTGTCGTCGGTGGCCTCGACCACGACGGTGAGCAGCGCGACGCAGGTCAGCACCGCCAGGGCGCGGTTCACCCGGTCACTCTCGCGCCGCGGGCGCGGCCGGTCAACGCGCCCGCGCCCGCGGCGAGCTCAGGCGCTCAGCCCCGCGGCTGCACCTCGCCCATGGGGCCGAAGCCGCTGACCTCCGGGGCGTCGATGTAGATGATCTGCGGCTGCTCGGCGACCAGGTCCGACATCCAGTCGAAGGCGGCCTTGGCGTGCGGGGTGGCCACGTGCGAGGCGCCGGCCTCGGAGTCGCGGAAGCCCTCGATGCAGACGAACGTGTTCGGGTCCTCGACGCTGCGGGACCACTCGAAGAACAGGCTGCCCTCCTCGGCGTTCACCGCCGCCGCGTACTCGTCGGCCTTGGCCCGGAACTCGTCGATCCTGTCCGGCCGGACGGGGAACTTGATGACGATCAGGATCACGGGGTCCTCCTCGGTCTGGGGGCTGGGGCAGGTCTGCAGCAGGTGACCGGTCTACACCGGGTCGAGCCGGCGGCGCAGCAGGCAGAACGGGTTGCCCTCCGGGTCGGCGAGCACGTGCCAGTCCTCCTCACCGGTCTGGCCGACGTCGGCCCGCGCCGCGCCCAGACCCAGCAGCCGCTCCAGCTCGGCGTCCTGGTCCCGGTCGGTGGCGTTGACGTCCAGGTGCAGCCGGGGCTTGCCCGGGGACGGGTCGGCCACCGGGGCGAAGACCAGCGTCGGCGCGGGCCCGCCGAAGCCCGCCTCGGGGCCGATCTCGACCGCGCCGTCGTCCTCCCGGCCGATGACCCGGTAGCCCAGGACCTGCGCCCACCAGGCGGCCAGCGCCTCGGGGTCGCGGCAGTCGACGACGATCTCGCTGAGCCGGCACGCCATGAGCCGACCGTAGGGCCGCCGCGGCGCGGGCGCGGCTCGGAGGCGGCGGGTCAGTAGCCTCGACCCGTGCGCATCGTCCGCTTCGCCTCGCCCTCCGGTATGTCCTTCGGTGTCCTCGACGGGGACGGTCAGGTCGCCCAGATCGAGGGGCACCCCTTCGGCACCATCTCCTTCACCGGCCAGCGGTTCGCGCAGGCCGACGTCCGGCTGCTCTCGCCGATCCTGCCGAGCAAGGTCGTCTGCGTCGGCAAGAACTACGCCGCGCACGTCGAGGAGATGAAGACCGGGGACGCGCCGAAGGAGCCGCTGCTGTTCCTCAAGCCCTCGACGTCGGTGATCGGCCCCGGCGACGCCATCCGCATCCCGCCGGGCAGCACCAACGTCCACCACGAGGCCGAGCTCGCCGTCGTCATCGGCGCCCGCGGTGCCCGGCACGTCAGCCCGGAGCAGGCGCTGTCGACCGTCTTCGGCTACACGATCGGCAACGACGTCACCGAGCGGGACATGCAGCGCAGCGACGGGCAGTGGACCCGCGCCAAGGGCTTCGACTCGTTCTGCCCGCTCGGCCCGTGGATCGAGACCGACCTGGGCGCGCTGGGCAAGGACCCGGCCGACCTCGAGGTCACCTGCACCGTGGACGACGAGCTGCGCCAGTCCGGCCGCACCAGCCAGCTGCTGTTCGACGTCCCGACGCTGATCTCCTACATCTCGCAGGTGATGACCCTGCTGCCCGGCGACGTGGTGCTCACCGGCACGCCGTCCGGCGTCGGGCCCATCGCCCCCGGCCAGCGGGTCGAGGTCACCATCGAGGGGCTGGGCACGCTGGCCAACACCGTCACCGGCGCCGACACCACCTCGACGGCCGGGGGCGCGCGGTGACCGCCCCCGCGGCCGGCGTCCGCACCCGCTTCTGCCCGTCCCCGACGGGCACGGTGCACGTCGGCCTCCTCCGGACGGCGCTGTTCAACTGGGCGCACGCCCGGCACACCGGTGGCACGTTCGTCTTCCGCATCGAGGACACCGACGCCTCCCGGGACTCCGAGGAGTCCTACCGGCACCTGCTCGACAGCCTGCGCTGGCTGGGCCTGGACTGGGACGAGGGCCCCGAGGTCGGCGGCCCGCACGGGCCCTACCGGCAGTCGCAGCGCCACGACGTCTACCGGGAGGTGGCCGCCAAGCTGCTGGCGGCCGGGCACGCCTACGAGTCGTTCTCCACGAACGAGGAGGTCGAGGCCCGCCGGCTGGCCGCCGGGCAGGACCCCAAGCTCGGCTACGACAACGCCGACCGTTTCCTCACCGACGCGCAGAAGGCCGCCTTCCGCGACGAGGGCCGCCAGCCGGTGCTGCGGCTGCGCATGCCCGACGAGGACCTGGTCTGGACCGACCTGGTCCGCGGCGAGGTGCGGTTCGCGGCGGGGTCGGTGCCCGACTTCGTCCTCGTCCGCGGCAACGGCGTCCCGCTGTACCCGTTCGTGAACCCCGTCGACGACGCGCTGATGGAGGTCACCGACGTGCTGCGCGGGGAGGACCTGCTGCCCTCCACACCGCGGCAGCTGGCCCTGTACGCGGCGCTCACCGACATCGGCGTCGCCCGCGGCACCCCCCGCTTCGGGCACCTGCCCTACGTGACGGGGGAGGGCAACAAGAAGCTCTCCAAGCGCGACCCGCAGTCCAACGTCGACGTCTACCGCGAGCGCGGGTTCGTCCCGGAGGGGTTCGCCAACTACCTGGCGCTGCTGGGCTGGGCCATCGCCGAGGACCGGGACGTCTTCTCGATGGCCGAGATGGCCGAGGCCTTCGACGTCACGCGGGTCAGCGCCAACCCCGCCCGCTTCGACGTGAAGAAGGCCGAGGCGATCAACGCCACGCACCTGCGGGCGCTGCCGGTCGAGGATTTCGTGGCCCGCGTCGTGCCCTTCCTCGCCGGCGCCGGCCTGGTCAGCGACCCGCCGACGGCCGAGCAGGAGCGGGTGCTGCGGGCGATCGCGCCGATGGCCCAGGAGCGCGTCGTCGTGCTCTCCGACGCCGTCGAGCTGCTGCGGTTCCTCTTCGTGGAGGACGTCGAGCTCGACCCGGCGGCCGCCGCCAAGCAGCTGGCCGGCCCGGAGGCCGCCGAGGTGCTGGACGCCGCGACGACGGCGCTGCGCGACCTGCCCGAGTGGACCGCCCCCGCTGTCGAGGAGGCCCTCAAGACCGCGCTCGTGGACGGGCTGGGCCGCAAGCCGCGGCAGGCCTTCGGGCCGGTCCGGGTCGCGGTCAGCGGCCGCACCGTGTCCCCACCGCTGTACGAGTCGATCGAGCTGCTCGGCCGCGACCGCACGCTGGCCCGCCTGGCCGCGGGCCGGGCGGCCGTCCCCGGCTGACCGCGCCGTGACGACGCCCCCGGGAGGTCCTGGCCCGGCCGACGACGAGCCCTACACCGGGCCGCCGCCGACCGGGCCCTACGGGGCGCCGCCGTACGTCCCCGGCGCGGTGCACGGCGTGCACTCGCTGCCGGCGACCGGTGCCGCGGCCGGACCGGTGCCCTGGCCGCTCGGGCCGGTGCCGCTGCAGCCCGGTCCGCACACGGCCCCGCCGGGCCTGCCGCCGGGGCTGCGCTGGGCGCCGCCGCCGGGCACGCCGCCGCACGACGTCCCCGTGCCGTACCTGCACGCGATGCGCTCGCGGGACTGGCGCTGGTGGCGGCCGCTGCTGGGGCTGCTCCTGGTGGTCGTCGTCTACACCGTGGCCGCCACGGTCGTGGTGCTGGCCGCGCTGCTCACCGGGGCGTTCCCGGACCTGCAGCTGCTCGACCTGGTCGACCCCGGCGTCCTGCTGATCACCAACCTGTCCCTGATCGTGGCGATCCCGATCGTCTGGCTGGCCTGGGTCGCCGCGCACGGGATGCGGCCGGGCTGGTCGTCGTCGGTGCTGGGGCGGCTGCGCCGGCGGCTGTTCGCCCCGTTCACCCTGCTGTCCCTGCCCACGCTGGGCGCGGGCATCCTGCTGACCGTCCTGCTCGGGTTCCTCCTCGAGGGCGGCGAGGTCACCGGGCCGGTGCCCTCCTACGGCTGGCTGCTGCTGGTCGTCGTGCTCACCACGCCGCTGCAGTCGGCGGCCGAGGAGTACGTCTTCCGCGGGTACCTCAGCCAGGCCATCGCCGCGTGGTTCCGCGACGCGCGGGCCGGTGCCGTCGTCGCCGGTGTGGTCACCGCCGCGCTGTTCTCCGCGGCGCACGCCCCGCCGGACGTCTGGACCTTCCTCGACCGGTTCGCCTTCGGGCTGGCCGCCTCCGCCGTCGTGTGGCTGACCGGCGGCCTGGAGGCGGCGATCGTGCTGCACGCGGTCAACAACGTGCTGGTGTTCGTGCTGGCCGGCGGGCTGGGCGAGGGCGTGACCTCCGACTCGGTGCCGACCGGCACGGGGGTGCTCGTGGTCGTCATCGACCTGCTCGCGATGGCCGCCTACGTGGCGCTCGTGGCGCGGGCCCGGGAGCGGCTGCGGCCGGAGACGCTCACCCCCGCGCTGGACCTGCGACCAGGGTCACCCCGGGGGGTGGCGAACCCGCCGCAGAGCGTCGGGTATGGTGGTCTGCAGCGCCGCGAGGTGCAGCACGACCCTTGGGGTATGGGGTAATTGGCAGCCCGACGGATTCTGGCTCCGTTAGTCTAGGTTCGAGTCCTGGTACCCCAGCGAGGAAGCCTGGTTCCTCTTGCACCACCCGCACGGCCCCGTCGTCTAGCGGCCCAGGACGCCGCCCTCTCACGGCGGTAGCGAGGGTTCGAATCCCTTCGGGGCTACAGCAGGGGAGACCCCCTGGCCATCCGGCCAGGGGGTCTTCTCGTTGCCGGGCCGGCGTGTCCCGGGGTGGTGCGCGCGCCCGCGAGGCGGCATGGCAGGATGGTTCCCGCACGGCCCCGTCGTCTAGCGGCCCAGGACGCCGCCCTCTCACGGCGGTAGCGAGGGTTCGAATCCCTTCGGGGCTACAGCAGGGGAGAGCCCCCGGCCATCCGGCCGGGGGCTCTCGTCGTCCCGGGGTGGCTGACCGGGCCGATCGCCGCAGGACTAGCGTCTCCGGCGCTGCTCACGGTCCGTGACGGGCGGCGGGAAGGCGGGAGTGCACGTGATCCGGACGAGTCGTCGGCTGGCCGACGGCCGGGAGATCCTCTACTTCGACGCGGGGTCGCAGGCCCCCGACCGGACGGCGGAGGACACCCGCGACCTGCCCCAGGTGAGCACCCGGTCGCAGCTGCGCTGGGACCCCCTGCTCGGCGAGTGGGTCGTCCTGGCCTCGCACCGGCAGACGCGGACCTTCCTCCCGCCGGCCGACCTGTGCCCGCTGGACCCGACCCGGCCCGGCCGGGAGCCCACGGAGATCCCGGAGGCCGACTACCAGGTCGTCGTCTTCGAGAACCGCTTCCCGTCGCTGGCGACCGCGGTGGACCGCGACGTCCCGAAGACGGCGCCGGGTGCGCCGCTGACCGAGCTGCGGCCGGGGTTCGGCCGCTGCGAGGTGGTCGTGTTCACCAGCGACCACGACCGCTCCTTCGCCACCCTCGGGTTCGACCGGGCGCGGCTGGTGGTCGACGTCTGGGCCGAGCGGACCGCGGAGCTGTCGGGGATCGAGGGCGTGGAGCAGGTCTTCGTCTTCGAGAACTCCGGCGAGGAGATCGGGGTGACCCTCTCCCACCCGCACGGGCAGATCTACGCCTACCCCTTCGTGACCCCGCGGCTGGAGAAGGTGCTCGCCTCCATCGAGCGGCACCGGCGGGAGACCGGCGGGGACCTGTTCGCCGACGTGCTCGCCGCCGAGCGCAGCGGTCCGCGCGTGGTCGCGGCCAACGAGCACTGGACGGCGTTCGTCCCGGCCGCGGCCCGCTGGCCCTACGAGCTGCAGCTGTTCCCGCACCGCCGGGTGCCGGACCTCCCGGCGCTCACCGACGAGGAGCGCGACGCGCTGGCCGAGGTCTACCTCGACGTGCTCGGCCGGTTCGCGCACCGGTTCGACACCCCGATGCCCTACATCGCCGCGTGGAACCAGGCGCCGGTCGGCCGCGGCCGCGCCGACTGGTGGCTGCACCTGCAGTTGTTCTCGCTGCGCCGGGCGCCGGGGAAGCTCAAGTACCTGGCCGGCTCGGAGTCGGGCATGGGCGCCTTCATCAGCGACACGACGCCCGAGGACGTCGCCGAGCAGCTCCGCGCGGTGGTGGTCCCGTGAGCCAGGTGCAGCGGGTGCGCTCGGCGTTCGCCGAGGCCTTCGGCCGCGAGCCCGAGGGGGTCTGGGCGGCGCCGGGGCGGGTCAACGTCATCGGCGAGCACACCGACTACAACGACGGCTTCGTGCTGCCGGTGGCGCTGCCGCACACCACCCGGGCCGCCGTGGCCCGGCGCGAGGACGGCCTGGTGGCGATCGCCTCCCTCCAGCACCCCCGGGACCGCGTCGAGGTGCCGGTCGGCGAGCTGGCGCCCGGGCGGCCCGACGGGTGGTCGGGCTACGTGGCCGGCGTCGTCGCCGAGCTGCGCGACCGGCTGCCCGGCGGGGTGAGCGTCGTCGTGGACGGCGACGTGCCCTCCGGCGCCGGGCTGTCCTCCTCGGCGGCGCTCGAGTGCGCCGTCGCGCTCGCGCTGCGGGACCTCGCCGCCCCCGAGCTCGCCACCGCTGACCTGGTCGACGTGGCCCGCCGGGCGGAGAACGACTTCGTCGGCGCCCCGACGGGGATCCTCGACCAGTCCGCGTCGCTGCTGTGCACCGTCGGGCACGCGCTGTTCCTGGACACCCGCGACCGCAGCTGCGAGCAGGTGCCCTTCGACCTGGCGGCGGCGGGCCTGGAGCTGCTCGTCGTCGACACCGGGACGACCCACGACCACGCCACCGGCGGGTACGGCGACCGGCGGCGGGAGTGCGAGCAGGCCGCCGAGCGGCTCGGGGTCGCCGCGCTGCGCGACGTCCCGGACGTCGCCGCCCTCGCCGCCCTGGACGACGGCACGCCGGAGGGGGCGGTGCTGCTGCGCCGCGCCCGGCACATCGTCACCGAGAACGCCCGGGTGCTCGACGTCGTCCGGGTGCTGCGGGGGCCCGACGGGCCGGCGGCGATCGGGCCGGTGCTCACCGCGGGGCACGCCTCGCTGCGCGACGACTTCGAGATCTCCACGGCCGAGCTGGACACGTGCGTGGCCACGGCGCTGGAGGCCGGCGCCGCCGGGGCGCGGATGGTCGGCGGCGGCTTCGGCGGGAGCGCGATCGTGCTCGTGGACGCCTCGTTGACCAGCGAAGTCGCGACGATGATCACGGATCGTTTCGCGCAGGCGGGGTACAGCGCGCCACGGACCTTCGCCGTCGTGCCGTCTCCGGGGGCCCACCGACTGGTCTGACCCCACTCCGAGAAGCGGAGGTCCTGCCGTGGACGCGCTGCGCCTGGACGCCTCGTTCGTCGACTACGCGCTCGTCGTCGTCTACTTCGCCGTCGTCCTGCTGATCGGGTTCGCGGCCCGCCGTCGCGTCTCCGACAGCCTGGACTTCTTCCTCTCGGGGCGGTCGCTGCCGGCGTGGGTGACCGGTCTGGCGTTCATCTCGGCGAACCTGGGCGCGGTCGAGATCATCGGGATGTCGGCCAACGGCGCGCAGTACGGCATGCCGACCATGCACTACTTCTGGGTCGGCGCGGTGCCCGCCATGCTCTTCCTGGGCGTGGTGATGATGCCCTTCTACTACGGGTCGAAGGTGCGCAGCGTCCCGGAGTTCATGCGCCGGCGGTTCGGTACCGGTGCCCACCTGGTCAACGCGCTGAGCTTCGCCCTGGCGCAGGTGCTCATCGCGGGGATCAACCTGTTCCTGCTGGCCACCATCGTCAACGCGCTGCTGGGCTGGCCGCTGTGGGTGTCGCTGATCGTCGCGGCCGTGGTGGTGCTCAGCTACATCACCCTGGGCGGGCTGTCGGCGGCCATCTACAACGAGGTGCTGCAGTTCTTCGTCATCGTCGCGGCTCTGCTGCCGCTGACGCTGATCGGCCTGCACCGCGTCGGCGGCGTCGGCGGGCTGATCGACGAGTTCACGTCCGCCGGCTACGAGGAGCAGTTGTCCTCGTGGCCGGGCACGGAGCTGTCCGGCTTCCAGAGCCCGGTTTGGTCGACCGTCGGCATCGTCTTCGGCCTCGGGTTCGTGCTCTCCTTCGGCTACTGGACGACGAACTTCGTCGAGGTCCAGCGGGCGATGGCGACCAAGTCGATGTCCGCGGCGCGCAGCACGCCGATCATCGGGTCGTTCCCGAAGATGTTCGTGCCGTTCATCGTGGTCATCCCGGGCATGATCGCCTCGGTCCTGGTGCCGGAGATCGAGCAGCTCAAGGCCGGGCAGGACAGCGAGCTGACCTACAACGAGGCGATCCTCGGGCTGATCCGGGACGTGCTGCCCAACGGGCTGCTGGGCATCGCGATCGCCGGCCTGCTCGCCGCCTTCATGGCGGGGATGGCGGCCAACATCTCCGCGTTCAACACCGTCTTCAGCTACGACCTGTGGCAGCAGTACGTGAAGAAGGACCGGCCCGACGGCTACTACCTCACGGTCGGCCGCTGGGCGACGGTGGGGGCCACGGTCGTCGCCATCGGCACGGCGCTCATCGCGGCCGGCTACAGCAACCTGATGGACTACCTGCAGACGCTGTTCGGCTTCTTCAACGCCCCGCTGTTCGCCACGTTCATCCTCGGCATGTTCTGGAAGCGGATGACGCCGACGGCCGGCTGGGCCGGGCTGGTCTCGGGGACCCTCGGGGCGATCGTCGTCTTCGTGCTCAGCGAGACCGGCGTCCTGACGCTGCCCGGGCAGGGCGCGGCGTTCGTGGCGGCCGGCACGGCGTTCGTCGTCGACATCGTGGTCAGCGTCGCGGTGACGGCGGTGACCACGCCGAAGCCGGTGGCCGAGCTGGCCGGCCTGGTCTACTCCGAGACCCCCCGCGAGGCACGCACCGATCCCGAGGCGCACCGGCTGCCCTGGTACCAGTCGCCGACCAAGCTGGCCGGGATCTCCCTGGTCCTGGTCGTGGCCCTGAACGTCATCTTCCGGTGAGAGGGGAGCGCGACGTGAGCGAGCAGCGCAGGCACGCGGCGGGGGCGTTCGACGTCCGCAACGTCATCGCGGGCCTGATCGGCCTCTACGGACTCGTGCTGGTCCTCATGGGGCTGTTCGCGTTCGATGACGCCGAGCAGGCCAGGACCGGCGACGTCAACGCCAACCTGTGGGCCGGCATCGGGATGCTGGTGTTCGCCGCGGCGTTCGGGCTGTGGTCGCGGCTGCGTCCGGTGGTCGTCGAGGAGCGTCCGGCCGACGACCACGACCGCCCGGCGCACTGAGCAAGGACCCCCAGGAGGACCCCGTCCCACCCACCGCTCGCAGGCTCGCGGCGGTGCCCTGGACGGGGCCGCGTGCGAAGGCGGATCCGGGTCATCCCAGCACGGTGACCGGCACCCGCTGCACGAGGTTGTTCGCCATGCCCTGCCGGTTCCACGGCTGCTCGGTCGGCTGCGGCCCGGCCTCGTCGGAGGCGCGGACGACGAACTCGTAGTTGCCCGGCTCGGCGGTCCACGGCAGCACCCAGGCGCGCCAGGCGTAGGGGTGCGCCGGGTCCGGGGGCGCCAGGTCGGCCTGCAGCCAGCTCGTCCCGCCGTCGGGACTGACCTCCACGGAGGTCACCGGCGCCCGGCCGGACCAGGCGCGCCCGATCAGCGTCACCGGCCCCGGGCGGCAGAACCGCTCCCGGGTCATGAAGTCGGGGAAGCCGGGCGGGGTCATCAGCGCCCGCGGGGCGATGCGGGTCACCGGCTCGCCCTCGTCGTCGGCGTCCACCTTGAGCCGGTAGGCCGTGGCGTTCTGGAAGCCGTCGAAGGGGCGGTCGAGCACGTCGATGCGGGTCAGCCACTTCACCTGGGCCATGCCGTACCAGCCGGGGACCACCAGTCGCAGGGGAGCGCCGTGCTGGGGCGGCAGCGGGGCCCCGTTCATCGCCCACACCAGCAGGACGTCGGGTCGCAGCGCCTCGGTCAGCGGCAGGCTCCTCGCGTAGTCCTGCTCGACACCGCGCTCGAGCCCGTGGTCGGCGCCGGTGAAGGCGACGTCGACGGCGTCCGGTCGCAGGCCCGCCTCCTCGAGGAGAGGAGCCAGCGGCGTGCCGGTCCACTCCGCGGAGCCGACCGCCTCCAGCAGCCAGGGCTGGCTGACCGGCCGGGGCTCGAGCCGGGCGCGGCCGTTGCCGGCGCACTCCAGCAGCACGCGAGAGGTGACCTCCGGCCGGGCGCGCAGGTCGTCGAGGTCCAGCGACAGCGGCCGCTCGACCGCGCCGCCGACCTCCAGCCGCCAGCCGGCGGGGTCGACCGCCGGGATGTCGTAGTGGGTGAGCACGTAGTGCAGCCCCGGCGGGGTGACGTCGTAGCGCAGCGCCTCCAGCGGCATGCCGTGGTTGCGCGTGGCCAGCGCCAGTTCGTCCAGGCCGATGCCCTCCCCGGGCTCGGCGATGCGGAAGCGGCCCCGGGCGGACACATCGGTGAGGCTCATGACAGGTGTGTACGCCCGCCCGCGCCCCCGGAGAACCCCTCCTCCGCGTTGATCATGGGCTTGGTGCAGGGGACGCGCGACGACACGCCGCGGGTGCCGACCACAAGCCCATGATCAACTGCGGGGGGTGGGTGCGGACGGCGGTGGGTGCGGACGGCGGGGCTCTCAGCGGGCGGCGGGGCTCTCAGCGGGCGGCGCGGGAGATGGCGCCGGCCGCCTCCAGCACGGCGCCGACGATCTCCGGGGCCGGACGGCGGCCCAGCCGCTCCACCGGCCCGGAGATCGAGACCGCACCCAGCACCCCGCCGGCGGCGTCGCGCACCGGTGCCGACAGCGACGCCACGCCGGGCTCGCGCTCGGCGATGCTGTGCGCCCAGCCCCGCCGGCGGACGTCGAGCAGCGTGCGCGCGGTGAAGCTCGCGGCCGGCAGCAGCGGGGTGACCTCGTCGGCCGGCGCGAAGGCCAGCAGCGCGTGCGCCGCGGAGCCGGCGGTCATGGGCAGCCGTGCTCCGACGGGGACGGTGTCGCGCAGCCCGTGGGACCGCTCGGCGGCGGCCACGCACACCCGGGTGGCGCCGTCGCGCACGTAGAACTGCGCGCTCTCCCCGCTCTGGTCGCGCAGTGTGGCCAGGTGCCGGCCGGCCACCTCGGCGAGGTCGGCGGTGCCCCGCCCCAGTTCGGCCAGGCCCGGTCCGGGCGCCCACGCCCCGGCCGTCGTGCGGCGGACCAGGCGGTGGCCCTCCAGCGCGACGGCCAGCCGGTGCGCGGTCGCACGGGGCAGCCCCGTGCGCTCGACCAGCTCGGCGAGGGTCGCGGGCTCGGCGGCGACGGCGCGGAGGATGGCCACTGCTTTGTCCAGCACGGCAACGGGGTTAGGCTGTCCCACACAGCAATACTCGCATCCCACTGCATGGGATGGCCAGCAGGCCGCAGCGAGACCGCACCCAGGAGGGACCCCACCGTGCCGAAGACCCTGGCGGAGAAGGTCTACGACGCCCACGTCGTGCGCAGCGCCGCGGGTGAGCCGGACCTGCTCTTCATCGACCTGCACCTCGTGCACGAGGTGACCAGCCCCCAGGCGTTCGACGGCCTCCGGGCGGCCGGCCGCACCGTCCGCCGTCCGGACCTCACGATGGCGACCGAGGACCACAACGTCCCGACGCTGGACATCCTCAAGCCCATCGCCGACCCGGTCAGCCGCGCGCAGGTCGAGGCGCTGCGCCGCAACGCCGCCGAGTTCGGCATCCGGCTGGCCCCGATGGGCGACCGCGACCAGGGCATCGTGCACGTCATCGGCCCGCAGCTGGGCCTCACCCAGCCGGGCATGACGATCGTCTGCGGTGACAGCCACACCTCCACCCACGGGGCGTTCGGCGCGTTGGCCTTCGGCATCGGCACCAGCGAGGTCGAGCACGTGCTGGCCACGCAGACGCTGCCGCAGTACCGGCCCAAGCAGATGGCGGTCACCGTCGACGGCGAGCTGCCGCCGGGTGTGTCCGCCAAGGACGTCATCCTGGCCGTCATCGCCCAGATCGGCACCGGCGGCGGCCAGGGCCACGTCATCGAGTACCGCGGCAGCGCCATCGAGAAGCTGTCGATGGAGGCCCGGATGACGATCTGCAACATGTCGATCGAGGCCGGCGCCAAGGCCGGGCTGATCGCCCCGGACGAGACCACCTTCGCGTTCCTGCAGGACAAGCCGCACGCCCCGAAGGGCGCCGACTGGGACGCCGCCGTCGAGTACTGGCGGACGCTGCGCACCGACGAGGACGCCGTCTTCGACCGCGAGGTGCACATCGACGCGGCGTCCCTGACGCCCTTCGTCACCTGGGGCACCAACCCCGGCCAGGGCCTGCCGATCGCCGAGCGGGTGCCCGACCCGGCCGACTTCGCCGACGAGAACGACCGGCGTGACGTCGAGGGCGCGCTGGCCTACATGGGCCTGACCCCGGGCACCCCGCTGCGCGAGATCGAGGTCGACACCGTCTTCCTGGGCTCGTGCACCAACGGCCGGATCGAGGACCTGCGGGTCGCCGCCGAGCTGCTGCGCGGCAAGAAGGTCGACGCGCACACCCGGATGCTCGTCGTCCCGGGGTCGGTGGCCGTCAAGGCGCAGGCCGAGGCGGAGGGCCTGGACCAGGTCTTCGTCGAGGCCGGCGCCGAGTGGCGCGGCGCGGGCTGCTCGATGTGCCTGGGCATGAACCCCGACCAGCTCAAGCCGGGGGAGCGCTCGGCCTCCACGAGCAACCGCAACTTCCAGGGCCGTCAGGGCAAGGGCGGCCGCACCCACCTGGTCAGCCCCGCCGTCGCCGCGGCCACCGCGATCACCGGCAAGCTCACCGCCCCGGCCGACCTGGACGACGCCGCCCGCCTCGAGACGGTCTGACCACCCGCCCCGCCGCCCCAGACAGGAAGTCCGAGTCAATGGAAGCCTTCACCACCCACACCGGCACCGCGGCCCCGCTGCGGCGGACCAACGTCGACACCGACCAGATCATCCCGGCCGAGTACCTCAAGCGGATCACCCGCACCGGGTTCGAGGACGGCCTGTTCGTCGCCTGGCGCACCAACGAGCCGGAGTTCGTGCTCAACAAGCCGGAGTACGCCAACGCCTCGGTCCTGGTGGCCGGTCCGGACTTCGGCACCGGCTCGTCCCGCGAGCACGCCGTCTGGGCGCTGATGGACGGCGGGTTCCGCGTGGTCATCAGCTCGCGGTTCGCCGACATCTTCCGCAACAACTCGACCAAGGCCGGGCTGCTCACCGTGCTGCTGCCGCAGGCCGACGTCGAGGCGCTGTGGAAGGCGATCGAGGCCGACCCCACCCTCGAGGTGACCGTCGACCTGCAGGCCAAGGAGGTCCGCTACGCGGGCGTCACCGTGCCGTTCGAGATCGACGACTACACCCGCTGGCGGCTGCTGGAGGGCCTCGACGACGTCGGCCTGACCGAGCGGCACCTGGCCGAGATCGAGGCCTACGAGGCCGGCCGCAAGCCCTGGCTGCCGAAGGCGCAGCCCGCCCTCCCCGCGTGACCCGTCCCTGAGGGGCACAAGTGGCCACTTCTGCCCCTCAGGGACCTCAGCGGGGGGCGCTGTCGTCGGAGTCGGAGTCGGGGTCGAAGTCGCGGTAGTAGTCCGCGGCCAGCGCGCCCGGCCGGCTGCCGAGGGCCCAGGTGCTGCCCTTGGCAGCCGGCGGGTGCAGCCGCCCGGCCGCCCCGGCCCAGCGCACACCCAGGTCGAGCAGCACCGACGGGATGGCCCCGCCCTGGCTGCAGACGACGGTGACCCCGGGCGACCCGAGCAGCCGCTCCACGACCGCGAGGCCCGCCTCGGGGTCGGCGGAGAACTCCTCCTCGCCCAGCTCCGGGCAGTCCTCGACGGCGAGCCCCAGTCGCTCGGCCAGGGGCTCCACCGTCTCCCGGCAGCGCGTGGGCCGGGCCGACAGCACCGCCGTCGGGCCGAACAGCGGCAGCACCTGGGCCAGCCGCGCGGCCTGCCGTCGTCCCTTGCCGTCCAGGGGGCGCAGCTCGTCGGGGCCGTCCCACTCCGACTTGTCCCCGGCCCGGCCGTGCCGCACCAGCAGCAGCGCCGGCTCGCGGGGGACGTCGGTGCGCGCGAGGTCGGCCAGCACCGCACGGTCGGCGTCGTGGCTCACCAGCGCCCCGGCGTCGTCCAGGGACAGCCAGCGCAGCTCGTCGACCTCGGAGTTGGGCACGAACTCCCCACCGACCACCCGCATCAGCCAGTAGTCCACGCGCTTGGTGCCCTCGGGGACCTCGTACTCGGTGCGCACGCTGCGCCGGCCCGCGACGACGTCCAGCCCGGTCTCCTCGACGGCCTCCCGGGCGGCGGCGGTCAGCGCGTGCTCGCCGGCGTCGAGCTTGCCCTTGGGCAGCGACCAGTCGTCGTACTTGGGCCGGTGCACCACCGCCGTCTCGATGGCCCCGTCACGGGCCGGCCGCCACAGCGCCCCGCCCGCTGCCCGGACGACCATCACCCCGCGCCGTTCGCGTGCTCGGCGGCCATGGCCATGAGCCCCGCCTGGTAGTCCCGGCCCTCCCGGCGGGTCCAGGTCGCGTCGGCCCCCAGCTCCCAGCAGCGGACGTCGTCGGCCATCGCCTGGTCGAAGACGTCCTCCAGCGTGCGGTGCGCCTGCTCGTCGCAGACCTGCAGCAGCACCTCCACCCGGCGGTCGAGGTTGCGGTGCATGAGGTCGGCGCTGCCGATCCACCACTCGCCCTCGCCGGCGTTGCGGAAGTTCATCACCCGCGAGTGCTCCAGGAACCGGCCGACGATCGACCGCACCCGCACGTTCTCGGACAGGCCCGGGACGCCGGGGCGCAGCGAGCAGATGCCGCGGATGAACAGCTCCACCGGCACACCGGCCGCCGACGCCTCGTACAGCGCGTCGATCACCTGCTCGTCGACCAGCGAGTTCACCTTGATCCGGATGCCGGCCGGGCGGCCCTCACGGGCGTGGCGGGCCTCCCGGCGGATCTTCTCCACCAGCCCGGCGCGGACCCCGTGCGGCGCCACCATCAACCGGCGGTAGGTCGTCTGGCGCGAGTACCCGGTGAGGGTGTTGAACAGGTCGGTGAGGTCGGCGCCCACCCGCGGGTCGGCGGTGAGGATGCCGAGGTCCTCGTAGAGGCGGGCGGTCTTCGGGTTGTAGTTGCCCGTGCCGATGTGGCAGTAGCGGCGGATGACGCCGCCCTCGCGGCGCACCACGAGCGCCGTCTTGCAGTGCGTCTTCAGCCCGACCAGTCCGTAGACCACGTGGCAGCCGGCACGCTCCAGCGAGCGGGCCCAGCTGATGTTGGCCTCCTCGTCGAAGCGGGCCTTGATCTCGACGAGGACGACGACCTGCTTGCCGGCCTCGGCCGCGTCGATGAGGGCGTTGACGATCGGGGAGTCGCCGGAGGTGCGGTAGAGCGTCTGCTTGATCGCCAGGACGTTCGGGTCGGCGGCGGCCTGCTCGATGAACCGCTGCACGCTGGTCGCGAACGACTGGTACGGGTGGTGGACGAGCACGTCGCCCTCGCGCAGCGTGGCGAACACGCTCTTGGGCGTCTCGCCCTCCGACAGCCGGGGGTGGGTGGCCGGGACGAACGGCTCGTCCTTGAGCTCCGGCCGGTCGAGGTCGACCAGCGCCCACAGCGCGGCCAGGTCGAGCAGGCCGGGCACCTGGACGACGTCCTCCTTGTCGACCTCCAGCTCGTTGATCAGCACCTGGAGGATCCGGGGGTCCATCGACTCGGCGACCTCCAGCCGCACCGCCGGGCCGAAGCGGCGGCGGGCCAGCTCGCGCTCGAGGGCCTGGAGCAGGTCCTCGTCGCGGTCCTCCTCGACCTCGAGGTCGGCGTTGCGGGTGACCCGGAACAGGTGGTGGTCGAGCACGTCGAGGCCGGGGAACAGCTGCGGCAGGTGCGCGGCGATGAGGTCCTCGAGCGGCAGGAAGGTCGCCTCGGAGTCGACCGCCCCCACCGGCACGAACCGCGGCACGTTGTTGGGCACCTTGAGCCGGGCGAAGCGCGGCGCGCCCGTGTCGGGGTCGCGCACCGAGACGGCGAGGTTCAGCGAGAGCCCGCTGATGTAGGGGAACGGGTGCGCCGGGTCGACGGCGAGCGGGGTGAGCACCGGGAACACCTGGTCGCGGAAGTACTCGCGCAGCCGCTTGGCCTCGACGTCGGCCAGCTCGTCCCAGTGCACGATGCGGATCCCGGCGTCCTCCAGCCGCGGGGTGATGTCCTTGGTGAAGACGTCGCCGTGCCGGTGCACCAGCTCGCGGGTCCGCTCGGTCACCCGCGCCAGCTGCTCGCGGATGGTCAGCCCGTCGGGGGAGCGGACCGTCAGCCCGGTGCTCTGCCGGCGCTTCAGCCCGGCGATCCGCACCATGTAGAACTCGTCGAGGTTGCTCGCGAAGATCGCGAGGAACTTCACCCGTTCCAGGAGCGGCAGGGAGTCGTCCTCGGCCAGTTCGAGGACGCGGGCGTTGAAGTCGAGCCAGGACAGCTCGCGGTTGATGTACCGGTCGGACGGCGCGCCGGATCGGGTGGAGGGCACGCGGTCATCGTGCCGCAGCAAGGTGAACGGCAGGCAACGGTCACAGGCAGCAGGCGGTCCTGGCCAGCAGGGCGCCGGTGCGGGGCCCCACCCCCAGGGCCACGGCCGCGGCCAGGTCGGCCGGCGTGTCCACGTCCCGGGACAGCCCCGGCCACCGCCCGGTGAGCTCGACCGCGCCGCCCTCGCGGTGCCGCTCGGCCGACCCGGCCCCGAACGCGGGGGCCAGGTCCACGCCGGCGGCGGTCAGCAGCGTCGTCCCGGTGCCCTGCGCGTCGGTGACCAGGCAGCGCGGCGCCGCCCCGGCCGCGGTCAGCGCGGCGGTCAGCTCGTCGGGGCGCAGCGCGGGCAGGTCGGAGGACAGCGCCGCGACGGAGCGGCTGCCGGTGGCGCGGGCGCCGTGGGCGAGAGCGGGGTTCAGGCCGCGGTCGGGCTGGTCGGGCACGGTACGGGCGCCCAGCGCGGTCACCAGCGCGGCCGACCGCGGCTCGTCGGTGACCACCAGGACGTCGGCGACCGCGGCCGAGGCGAGCGCGGCCGCGACCGTGTCGGCCAGCAGCGCCAGCACCAGCTCGGCGTGCGCGGCGCCCGGCGGACCGCCGAGCGAGTCGGTCAGCGGGGTCAGCCGGGTCTTGGCGACGGCGAGCCGTTTCGCCGGGACGACGACCGACCACCGGGACACGGGTCCCATGTGACCACACCCGCCGGGAGCGGGGCCCGGTTCTCCGCACGAGGACCCCGTGCAGCGCGGGGACCGGGCCAGGCCCGATCATGGGCGCAGATCCCATCCCGCGGCGGCAGGCCACGGGAGCGGCAGGAGGGAGGGTGCCGGTGAGCCAGGACCGGTCCCCGGGGACCACGCACCGACCGGGAGGCCCGCCGGCGCGGTGGCGCACGCGCGGGCGGATCCCCCCGGCGCTGTGGCTGTGCGTCGTGCTGGTCTACCCGCTGGTCTCCCTGCTGTTCCGGCTGCGCTACCGGCACACCGAGCGGTTCCCGCGCACCGGGCCGGTGATCGTGGTCGCCAACCACGTCTCGGTCCTCGACCCGCTGGCGTGCGCCCGGCTGGTGTGGGACTGCGGCCGCGTCCCGCACTTCCTGGCGAAGGCGTCGGTCTTCAAGGGCGTGGTCGGGAGGATCCTGCGCAGCGCCGGGCAGATCCCGGTGTCCCGCGGCTCGGCCGACGCGCGCAGCTCGCTGACCGCGGCGGAGGACGACCTCGCCCGGGGCAACGTCGTCGTCATCTACCCGGAGGGCTCGGTCACCCGCGACCCCGACTGGTGGCCGATGGAGGCCCGCACCGGCGTGGCCCGGCTGGCCCTGAGCACCGACGCGGTGGTGCTGCCGGTGGCCCAGTGGGGGCCGCAGCGGCTGCACGACTACCACGCCAAGAAGCTGCACCTGCGGCTGCGGGTGCCGACCGACTACCTGGTCGGCGAGCCGCTGGACCTCGAGGAGCTGCGCGCCGAGGTCCGCGCCGGCCGGCCCCTCACCGCGGACCTGCTGCGCGAGGTCACCGAGCGGATGATGGCCGCCGTCCGCGACCAGCTGGCCGAGCTGCGCGGCGAGCCGGCCCCGGCGACGTTCGCGCCGCGCCCGCAGCGCCGCCTGCCCGGCGACCTGCCGGGGAGCGCCGCGTGACGCGAGCGGCGGTCCTCGGCGCCGGTTCCTGGGGGACGACGTTCGGCAAGGTGCTCGCCGACGCCGGCTGCTCGGTCACCCTGCACGCCCGGCGGCCGGAGCTGGCGCGGGTGATCACCGAGACGCGGGAGAACCCGGACTACCTGCCCGGCATCCGGCTGCCCGGGCGGTTGCGGGCCACCGCGGACGCCGAGGAGGCGCTGCAGGACGCCGAGATCGTCGTCCTCGCCGTCCCCTCGCAGTCGCTGCGGGACAACCTCACCGAGTGGACGCCGCTGCTGCCCGACGACGCGGTGCTGCTGTCGCTGATGAAGGGCATCGAGCTCGGCACCACCAAGCGGATGAGCCAGGTCATCTGCGAGGTCACCGGCGCCGGCGCGGACCGGGTGGCGGCGCTGTCGGGCCCCAACCTGGCGCGGGAGATCGCCGAGGAGCAGCCCGCCGCGACGGTCATCGCCTGCGCCGACCACGAGCGCGCGGCGCAGGTCCAGGCCGCCTGTCACACCCCCTACCTGCGGCCGTACACCAACCGCGACCTGGTCGGCTGCGAGATCGGCGGGGCGGTGAAGAACGTCATCGCGCTGGCCTGCGGCATCACCGAGGGGATGGGGTTCGGGGACAACACCCGCGCCTCGCTGATCACCCGCGGGCTGGCCGAGACCGCCCGCCTGGGCGCCGCCCTCGGCGCGGAGCCGACCACGTTCGCCGGGCTGGCCGGCCTCGGCGACCTGGTCGCCACCTGCAGCTCGCCGCTGTCGCGCAACCGCACGTTCGGGGAGAAGCTGGGGCGTGGGATGACGCTGGAGGAGGTCCAGCAGACCACCCGCCAGGTCGCCGAGGGCGTCAAGAGCTGCCGCCCGGTGCTCGACCTGGCCGGCGCGCACGGGGTCGACATGCCGCTCACCGAGGCGGTCGTCCGGGTGTGCCACGAGAACGTGCCGGCGGCGCAGATGGTGAAGGAGATCATGTCCCGGGAAGCGAAGCCCGAGTGACCGAGCCGACCGAGGGCGGAGCCCGGGTGACCGAGCCCGCCTGGGGGGACGGCACCCGGTCGGTCCGGGCCGGCGAGACCGAGACCGTCCCCGGTGCGCCGCTGCGGCCCTCGCCGGTCTTCGCCGCCCCGTACCACCTCGGCGACCAGCCCCCGCGGGCCGGCGGCGCCGACGCCTACGCGCGCACCGAGCACCCGACGCTGCGGGTCTTCGAGGCCGCCGTCGGGGAGCTCGACGGCGGCCGCTGCCTGTCCTTCGCCACCGGCATGGCCGCGGTCAGCGCCGCGGTGCTGGCCGTGGCCCGGGCCGGGGACCGCGTGGTGCTGCCCTCGGACGGCTACTACACGACCCGGCTGCTCGCCCGCGAGGAGCTCGAGCGCCTCGGCGTCCGCGTCGAGTACGTGCCCACGCCCGCGATCGAGGCGGTCGCCGCCCGCGGGGACCTGGAGGGCGCCCGGCTGGTCCTGCTGGAGACCCCCAGCAACCCGCAGCTGGACGTCTGCGACATCGCCGCGGTCGCCCGGGCCACCCGCGCCGCCGGAGCCGTCCTGGCCGTGGACAACACCACCGCCACCCCGCTCGGCCAGCGGCCGCTCGAGCTCGGCGCCGACCTCACCGTCGGCAGCGACACCAAGGCGCTGACCGGCCACAGCGACCTGCTGCTCGGCCACGTGAGCACGACCGACGACGAGCTGTGGGCCCGGCTCAAGGCCTTCCGCGACCACACCGGCGGCACGCCGGGGCCGTTCGAGGCGTGGCTCGGGCACCGCTCGATGAGCACGCTGGACCTGCGGCTGGCCCGCCAGGCCGCGACCGCGGCGGCCGTCGCCGACCTGCTGGCGGCGCACCCCGCGGTGACCGGCGTCCGGTGGCCGTGGCGTCCCGGCGACCCGTCGCACGCCCTGGCCACCCGGCAGATGCTGCGCCCGAACGGGGTGCTGTCGGCGCAGCTGGCCGACGAGGACGCGGTGCGGCGGCTGCTGGCCGGCAGCCGGCTGTGGACGGCGGCGACCAGCTTCGGCGGGGTGCACAGCACCGTCGACCGCCGGGCGCAGTGGGGCGGGGACGCCGTCCCGCCGGGCTTCGTCCGCCTCTCCTGCGGGATCGAGGACACCGCCGACCTCGTCGCCGACCTCACCGCCGCGCTCGACCGCCGGTGAGCCGCACGACGCTGGAGCGCGTGCTCGGCGCCGGCCCGGTGCTGCGCCGTGGCCGCGACACCGACTACCACGCGCTGGCCTGGCACCCGGGGGAGCGGCACCGCACCCGCCGGGAGCTGGTCGGCGCCACCTGGGAGCCGCCGCGCACCGGGGTGCGGCCGCTGGCCTGCCTGGCGCACGTGACCGACGTCCAGCTGGCCGACGTGTGCTCCCCGGCCCGCTTCGAGTTCTTCAACGGGCACTTCGCCGACCCGCGGATGCGCGCGCTGGTGCCGATGCACCGGCCGCAGGAGGCGATCACCGCGCACGCGGTGGACGCGCTCGTCCGCACGCTCAACGGGCTGTCCGGCGGGCCGCGCACCGGGCACCCGCTGCAGGTGGTGGTCACCACCGGGGACGCGATCGACAACGCCCAGTGGAACGAGCTGGAGCTCTTCCTCGCCGTCCTCCGCGGCGGGCCGGTGTGGCCGGGGGCGGGCCTGTCGGCCTACGACGGCGTGCAGGCCGCCGGCTGGCCGCACGACCTGTTCTGGCGCCCCGAGGGGGACGACCCCGAGCCGGACGTCTACCGGGCCCGCCACGGCTTCCCCGACCGGCCCGGGCTGCTCGCCGCGGCGTTCGCGTCGTTCGCCGCGGAGGGGCTGCGCCTGCCCTGGCTGGGCTGCCACGGCAACCACGAGGCGCTCATCGCCGGCGTCGGCGTCCCCACCCCGGCCCTGGAGGGGCTGCTGCTCGCCGACCGCAAGCCGGTCGAGCTCGCCCCGGACGTGCCGCTGGACGACGCGCTGCGGCTGTTCACCCTCTCCTCGGAGGTCTTCACGACCGCGGGGGCCCGCACCGTCACCCCGCTGGCCCAGCGCCGGTTCATCGACCGCCGGGACTTCGTCGCCGCGCACCTGGCCGACGGCGGCCGGCCGGCCGGGCACGGGTTCACCGAGGCCAACCTGCGCGACGGCACCGCCTACTACGCGTGGGACGGCCTGCCCGGGGTCCGCGTGGTGTGCCTGGACACCACCCGGGTCACCGGCGGCGGCGACGGCTCGCTGGACGCCGCCCAGGGGCGCTGGCTGGAGGAGCGGCTGCGCGAGGTCTCCTCGGTGGTGGTCGAGCCCGACGGCACCCGGGTGGCCACCGGCAACCCCGACCGGCTGGTCGTCGTGATCTCCCACCACGGGTACTCCACGCTGCACCGCGACGACCCGTGGCGTCCGCGTCCGGCCGCGGACGCCGGCGTCCTGGGCGGCCCCGAGCTGGTCGCGCTGCTGCACCGGTTCCCCAACGTGGTGCTGTGGCTCAACGGGCACACCCACGTCAGCGAGGTGCGCCCGTGGGCCTCCCCGGAGGAGGCCGGCCGGGGCTTCTGGGAGGTCACCACCTGCGCGGTCGTCGACTGGCCCGGGCAGGCGCGGCTGGTGGAGTTCCTCGACAACGGCGACGGCACGCTGTCGCTGGTCTGCACGATGGTCGACCACGACAGCCCGGCCCGGCCGCCGTCCCCGCTGGACCCGGCGGCCCGGGCGCCCTCGGCGCTGGCGTCGCTGCACCGGGAGCTGTCGGCCAACGTGCCCTGGGCCGGCCTGGACGCCGGGCTGGCCGGCGGGCCGGAGGACCGCAACGTGGAGCTGGTGCTGCGCTCGCCGTTCCCGCGCTGAGCGGTCAGCCGGAGGCGGACAGCTCCCCGTGCCGGCGGCGGTGCGCCGCCCGCGCGGTCAGCCACAGGCTCACGGCCACGTAGTACCCGAGGTAGCCCAGCGACAGCGCGACGACCAGGAGGTTCGGGTCGGGGTACTGCACCAGCAGCAGGGCGTAGGTGCCCAGCCAGACGGCGGTCAGCGCCAGGCTCAGCCCCTGCAGGACCTGCGTGCGCGAGGGGTACAGGTAGCGCACCGGCACGAACACCAGCACGGAGCACACGACGAGGACCACAGCGATCGTCGTCGGCCCGACGTCCAGGACGACGGCGTAGAAGGCGACCACGTTCCAGTAGCTGGGGAACCCGAGGAAGGTGTGGTCGTCGGTCTTCGCGTCGACCCGGCAGAACTGGTAGCTGGAGGCCAGCAGCGGCAGCGCCGCGACGACCCACCCGGCGGCGCCGGCGGGCAGCGAGCCGGTGGTCCACAGCAGCACCACGGGGGCGAAGGCGTAGGTCAGGTAGTCGACGATGTCGTCGAGCCGGGCGCCGTCGAACCAGGGGATCGTCTCCTTGACCCGCGCGCGCCGGGCCAGCATCCCGTCGGTGCCGTCGACGACCAGCGCCACCAGGCCCAGCCACAGCGCGGTGACCGCGTTGCCGTCGAACGCCGCGAGCACGATCAGCAGCGCGAGCACCGAGCCGCTGGCGGTGTAGAGGTGGACGGCGGCGCCGGCCAGCCGCAGCCCACGCGGGTGGACCGCTCCGTCGTCGCCGGCGGGCGTCCCCGGGAGGTCCCCGCCGGACGGGGCGGCCACGTTCTCGCGCATCGCAGACGAGGCTCCCACACCGCTCCGACGGCGGCGCCGCCGCACGGGTCCGCCCGCCGCCGGGGGAGCCGCGACCGGCTCCACTAGTGTCGGCCGCGATGAGCGGACAGGCCGGCAAGCTGCGCATCGCCGTCGTCTTCGGCGGTCGCAGCGCGGAACACTCGATCTCCTGCGTCTCCGCCGGGGCCGTCCTCGCGGCCCTGGACCCCGACCGGTACGACGTCGTCCCCGTCGGCATCACCCGCCAGGGCGGGTGGGTGCTGACCGATCCCGACGTGCGCCCGGCCATCGTCGACGGCGTGCTGCCCGAGGTCACCGGCGGGACGGCGGTCACCCTGGTCGGCGACCCGGCCGGCCGGGGCCTGGTCCGCCTCGACGGCGGCGGCCCGCGGATCGAGCTCGACGTCGTCTTCCCGGTGCTGCACGGCGCCTACGGCGAGGACGGCACCATCCAGGGCCTGCTGGAGATGAGCGGGATCCCGTACGTCGGCTCCGGCGTCTTCGCCAGCGCGGCGTCGATGGACAAGGAGTTCACCAAGAAGCTGCTCGCCGCCGCCGGGCTGCCGCAGGGCGACCACGTGGTGCTGCGCGACGCCACCGGCGCGCTGTCGGCCGACCCGGACGTGCTCGACGCCGCGGCCCGCGAGCGGCTGGGCCTGCCGGTGTTCGTCAAGCCGTCGCGGGCCGGGTCGAGCATCGGGATCAGCAAGGTCACCGACTGGGCGCAGTTCCCCGCGGCCGTGGCGACCGCGGCCGCGGTCGACGCGAAGGTCGTCGTCGAGGCCGCCGTCCCCGGGCGGGAGATCGAGTGCGGCGTGCTGGCCGGCCGCGACGGCGGGCCGCCCGAGGCCAGCCTGCCCGCCGAGATCCGGCTGCGGCCGGGCACCGACTGGTACGACTTCAGCGCCAAGTACCTCGAGGACGCCGCCGAGTTCGACGTCCCCGCACAGCTCACGCCCGAGCAGACGCGCGCGGTCCAGGAGACCGCCTGCCGTGCCTACCTGGCGATGGACTGCGCGGGCCTGGCCCGGGTCGACTTCTTCCTCGGCACCGGCCCGGACGGCGCCGACCGCCTCGTCATCAACGAGGTGAACACGCTGCCCGGGTTCACCCCGATCTCGATGTACCCCCGGATGTGGGCGGCGACCGGCGTGGGCTTCGCCGAGCTCGTCGACCGGCTCGTCGCGGCCGCCCTCGTCCCGGCCCGCCCGGCGGTCGCCCCCGCCGTGGACGGCGGCGCGGGGGCGTGACCCCGCTGGGAGCGGCCCGGCCGGTCGGGACGGCGCCGCTGCCGGCCCGGCTGGTGCGGGCCGTCCTGCTGCCGGCGCTGCTCGCCGCGCTCTCCGGGTGCCTCACGCCCGTGGAGGGCGCGGCCACCGCGGTGCCGGCCGACCCGACGCCGTCCTCCCCGGAGGAGCTGGAGGCGCTGGTGGTGACCGCCGTCCCCTCCGGCCTGCCGCGGGTCCCCGACGGCGACCTCACGCCGCCGGCGGGGGAGAAGTCGGCCGAGGACGTCGCCACCTACGGGGACGACCCCGACCGGGAGCGCGAGGTGCTGGAGGACTACGGCTACCGGTTCGGCTGGGAGCGGGTCTGGAGCGCGGGAGCCGGCCCGGTGACCAGCGTGTTCGTCAACCAGTTCGGCACCCGCTCCGGCGCCGCCGACTACGCCCGCGACCTCGCGGAGAACGAGGCGGAGCGCTACGACGGCGTGCTGCGGGAGGACCCGCCGCGCCTGCCCGGCGGCTGCCGGCTGCTCACCGTGGAGCGGGCCGAGCCCGCGTCGGGCCTGTCCGGGCCCGCGGCGTCGGTCTGGTGCGGCCACGGCGTCTACAGCGTCGGCGTCACCGCGGTCGCCGGGTCGGTCGGCGCGGCCTCCCAGGAGGTCCACGCCGTCGTCGAGGCCCAGCTGGAGCGGCTGCCGCCGTCCTGACCGGTCAGGGCTGCTGGGCCGGGAGCGCGTCGTTGATGACCGGCCCGAGGGCGGTGACCGGCGCGCTGTCGGTGTCGGCGGTGACGGTGACCTGCACGAAGACGGGGCGGTCGACCGTGGTCCAGACGACGACGTCGGGGTCGCCGGTGTCGACGAACCAGTTGACGCCGTTGATCTGGATCAGCGGCGACGTCGGCTCCAGCCCCGCCGGGCGGTCCACCCCGCAGACCAGCACGACCGGCGGGTCGCCCCAGGCGTAGGCGAAGAGGCTGTCGGACTGCACCGGTCGGGACGGTTCCCCGGCCAGCTCCAGCGGCAGCGCGCTCATCAGCGCGGGGCAGGACGCGTCGGCCTCCGGGGTGACCGGTGGGACCTCCACCGGCAGCGGCGGCAGGTCCGCGCGCTCCTGCGAGGGGGTCGCCTCGACGTCGGCGACCGGGGCCCCCTCGTCGTCGCCGAGGACCCGGGTGAGCACCAGCAGGACGACGACCAGCGGGACGGCGACCGCCGCGACGAGCAGGGAGATCCGCCGCAGCGGGTCGTCGGGACGGGCCGGCGGCCTCTCGGGGGCCGGCCCGTCGGGCGGGGAGGTCTCGGTCAGCGCGCTGTCAGATGTTGACGACGGGGCAGGTCAGCGTGCGGGTGATGCCGTCGACCGACTGCACCCGCGCCACCACCAGGCGGCCCAGCTCGTCGACGGTCTCGGCCTCCGCCCGCACGATGACGTCGTAGGGGCCCGTGACGTCCTCGGCCTTGGTCACGCCCGAGATCTGGCTGATCGTCGACGCGACCTGGGCGGCCTTGCCGACTTCGGTCTGGATGAGGATGTAGGCGTGGACCACGGGAGACCTTTCCTCGGGCAGCGCTGCCGATGCGGCGTCCGCACCGGCGGGCGGACAGTTCGGCAACCTACCTCAGCGGGGGAGGGTGACCGGTGACTCGTCCCCGTCCCCTGGTGCCCCGCGAGGACCCGGCCGACAGCGTGCGGGTCGTCGGCGAGTTCGGGGTCATCGCCCGCGTGCTGTCCCGGTCGGGCACGGCGCGGGTCGCCGAGGTCGGCCCGGGGGACGACGCGGCGGTGCTGCGCGTCCCCGACGGCCGGGTGGTGGCGACCACCGACGTCCTGGTCGAGGGGCGGCACTTCCGGCGGGACTGGTCGTCGGCCGAGGACGTCGGGCACAAGGCGGCGGCGGCCAACCTCGCCGACGTCGCGGCGATGGGCGGGGTCGCCACGGCGCTCCTGGTGGGGCTGGCCTGCCCGCCGGACACCTCGACCGCCTGGCTGGAGGGGGTGGCCACCGGGCTGGCCGCGGAGTGCGCGCCGCTGGGGGCGGCCGTCGTCGGCGGTGACACCGTCGCCTCGGCGCCGGACAGCCACGGCGTCGTCCTGTCGGTGACCGCGCTGGGCGACCTGGGCGGCCGGGCCCCCGTGCTGCGCTCCGGTGCCCGGCCGGGGGACGTACTGGCCCTGGCCGGACGCCTGGGCTGGTCGGCCTGCGGGCTGGCGGTGCTGCGGCGCGGGTTCACCAGCCCCGCGGCGGCGGTCGCGGCGCACCGCCGGCCGGCGGTGCCGTACGCCGCGGGCCCGGCGGCGGCCGACGCGGGCGCGACGGCCATGTGCGACGTCAGTGACGGGCTGCTCGCCGACGCCGGGCACCTGGCCGACGACAGCGGCGTGGTCGTCGACGTCGACCGCGCGGCGCTGGTGCGGGCCACGCTGGAGCCGCCCGGGCCGCTGCAGCAGGTCGCCGCGGCGCTGGGCGGGGACCCGCTGGCGTGGGTCCTCACCGGCGGCGAGGACCACGCCCTGCTGGCCACCTTCCCGGCGGGGACGGCGCTGCCCGCGGGGTGGACGCCGATCGGGTCGGTCGTCGAGGCGCCGGGAGCAGCGGGCGTCCGGGTGGACGGCGTCCCGGCCGCCGAGGTGGCCGAGGCCGTCGGCGCGGGAGGGACCGGGCATGTCCACTTCCGGTGAGCCGGCCGTGCTGCGCGCGGTGCGCTACGACGACCCGGTCGCCCGCGCGCTGGTCGCGCGGGTCCAGCAGGAGTACGTCGTCCGGTACGGCGGGCCGGACGAGGCGGTGGTCGACCCCGCGGAGTTCGTCCCCCCGGCCGGGCTGTTCCTCGTCGCCGAGGTGGACGGCGTCCCCGCCGGCTGCGGCGCGTGGCGGGTGCACGCCGACGGCGTGGTCGAGGTCAAGCGGGTCTACGTCGAGCCGGCGTTCCGCCGCGGCGGGCTGGCCCGGCTGTTGATGGCCGAGCTGGAGCGCACCGCGGCCGCGGCGGGGCACCGGGCGGTGGTGCTCAACTCGGGCAGCCGGCAGCCCGAGGCGCTGGCTCTCTACGCCGCGCTGGGGTACACACCGGTCGCCGGCTACGGCGTCTACGCCGAGGCGCAGGGGGCGGTCTTCCTGGGCAAGGAGCTGCCGTCATCGGCAGGGGAGGAGCGGGCGTGGGCATCGTGACGATCTCGGCCGCCTACGGGGCCGGGGGCGCGGACGTGGGCCCCGCGGTCGCCGAGCGGCTGGGGCTGACCTTCCACGACCGGGCGATCCCGGCGCAGGTCGCCGGCCGGCTGGGCGTGCCGCTGAGCGAGGCCGAGGCCAACGACGAGCGGGTCGCCCGCGGGCTGTGGCGCCTGGTCGCCTCCCTCGGCACCATGCCCGACCCGGTCGGGGGCGTGGTGCCGGTGACCCAGGTGCCCGACGAGCGGGCCTTCCGGCAGCAGACCGAGCGGGTCCTCGGCGAGATCGCCGCCGGTGCCGGCGGCGTCGTGCTCGGCCGCGCCGCGGCGCTGGTCCTCGGGGACCGCGCCGACGCCCTGCACGTCCGCCTGGACGGCCCGCCCGGGCGCCGGCTGGCGGCCGCGGTGGCGCGCAGCGGCCGGCCGCGCGAGGAGGTGCGGCGGGAGATGACGGCCAACGACGCCGCGCGGGAGGCCTACGTGCGGCACTTCTACCGGTGCGACCCGGCCTCCGCGGCGCTGTACCACCTGGTCGTCGACAGCACCGCGCTGCCGCTGGACACCGTCGTCGACCTGGTGGTCACCGCCGCTCGGGCGCGCGGGATCTGACGGGAGCCCGGTCGACGCCGGGGACGGCGCGAGGCTGCGGGTGGACCGGTCGCGGGGGCCGAAGGCTCCCCGACCGGGACACGGGCAGCGGCTCAGCGCCGGCCGGGGACGACTCCTGGCCGCGGTGCTGTCCGGAGGACAGCGATGTCAACAGCAGAGGACCCCGGAGGTCGCTGACCTCCGGGGTCCTGCCCGGCCGGAGCCGGGTCGTTCAGCTCAGCCGCGCGGCGTTCAGGCGCGGGCCACCTTGCCGGCGCGGATGCACGAGGTGCAGGCGTTGATCCGGCGACGGTTGCCGGGGGCGACCAGCGCCCGCACGGACTGGATGTTCGGGTTCCAACGGCGCGGCGTGCGGCGGTGCGAGTGCGACACCGACATACCGAAACCGGGCCCCTTGCCACAGACATCGCACACGGCAGCCACGGCGGATCACTCCCAGAGAAATCGTTCAGACGAGCGGTGCGCGCAGCGCGCCCGCACAAGACCGTCGACCAGTCTAACCGCTTCCCGCCACCGGCGTCGCGCAGCCCGTCGGTGACCACCGTCGCGGCCCTCCCGGGCCGGGTCGCAGCCCGGGCCCTGTCGGCCGGCGTGGGTACCCTCCGGCCGTGCTGCGGGCGCTCGACGACGCCGCGGTCGGTCAGTGGTGCCGAGCCGCGGTCGCCGGCCTGTCCGCGTCCCGGAGCCGGCTCGACGACCTCAACGTCTTCCCCGTCCCCGACGGGGACACCGGCACCAACCTCCTGCTCACCGCCCAGGCCGCGCTGGCCGAGCTGGAGCGCGGCGCGGGCGAGCCGGCGTGGGCGCCGCTGGCCCGCGGCGCGGTGCTCGGCGCCCGGGGCAACTCCGGCACGATCCTCGCGCAGCTCCTGCGCGGGCTGGCCGACCAGCTCGCCGACGCCGGACCGGCCGACGGCCCGACGTTCGCCGCGGCGCTGCAGAAGGCCGCCGACGCCGCCTACGCCGCGGTCGCCGACCCGGAGGAGGGCACCTTCCTCACCGTGGCCCGCGCCGGCGGGGAGGCCGCGGTGGCGGCGGTCGCCGAGGGGCGCGGGGAGCTCGCCGACGTCGTCCGGGCGGCAGCCGACGGCGCCCGGACGGCGCTCGAGGCGACCCCGGGGCAGCTGGCCGTGCTGCGCGACGCCGGTGTCGTCGACGCCGGCGGGGCCGGGCTGTGCCTGGTCCTCGACGCGCTGGTCGCCACGGTGACCGGGGTCGAGCCGGCCCGCCCGCCGCTGGTCCGCACCCCCACCCGCCCGCACGACCGCGGCGGCGACCGGCCGCACCAGCCCCCGGCCGGCCCCGGCAGCGAGGTCCAGTACCTGCTGGCCGACAGCGACGAGGCGACCGTGGCCCGGTTGCACGACCGGCTCGCCGCGCTCGGCGACAGCCTGGTGGTGGTCGGCGTCGACACGCCGTCGGGCCGCGAGTGGAACGTGCACGTCCACACCGCCGACGTCGGTGCCGCGATCGAGGCGGGCATCGAGGCCGGCCGGCCGTACCGCATCTCGGTCACCCCGCTCGCGCCGGTGCCGCCGCCGGCCCCGGTGCCCGGCGCGCGGGCGGTGGTCGCCATCGTCGCCGGCGACGGGCTGGCCGGGCTGTTCGCGGGGGAGGGCGCCCGGGTGGTCCCGTGCGGCCCGGACGGCGTCACCGAGGACGACGTGCTCGCCGCGGTCATCGAGTCGGCCGCCGCCACGGTCGTCGTCCTGCCCAACGACGCGGAGCTGACCGCGCCGGCCGCCCGCGCCGCCGAGCGCGCCCGGGAGGCCGGCCGCGACGTGGCCGTCGTCCCGACCCGCTCGCCGGTGCAGGGCCTGGCCGCGATCGCCGTCGCCGATCCCTCGCGCCGGTTCTCCGACGACGTCATCACGATGGCCGAGGCGGCCGCGGCGACCCGCTGGGCCGACGTCACCGTGGCCGAGCAGGAGGCGCTGACCAGTGCCGGGCCGTGCCGGCGGGGGGACGTCCTCGGCTCCGCGGAGGGCGACGTGGTGCTGGTGGGCGGCGACCTCGCCGGGGTCTCCTGCGAGCTGCTCGACCGGATGCTCTCGGCCGGCGGGGAGCTGGTGACCGTCGTCGTCGGGCCCGACCGGGCGCTCGGCGACGCCGTGTGCGCCCACCTGGCCGCGACGCACCCGCTGGTCGAGGTGACCCGGTACGACGACGGGCCCGGTGCGGTCCCGCTCCAGGTGGGGGTGGAGTGATGGCGGTCGACATGACGACCCGGCTGGACCGGGTGCTCGGGGCGAAGACGGCGAAGGCGATGGGCGAGCAGCTGGCGCTGCACACCGTCCGGGACCTGCTGCGGCACTACCCGCGCCGCTACGCCCGCCGCGGCGAGATGACCAAGCTCGAGGACCTCCAGGTCGGCGACCGCGTCACCGTCCTCGCCCAGGTGCGCAAGGTCGCGACGCGGAAGATGCGCAACCGCCCGGGCACGCTCACCGAGGTGACCGTCGGCGACGGCGCGGGCTCCATGCAGCTGGTCTTCTTCAACCGCAGGCACGCCAACCTGGTCGAGGGTGCCTGGGGCCTGTTCGCCGGCACCGTCGGCGAGTACCGCAACTCCAAGCAGTTCGCCCACCCCGACTGCCACCTGATGACCGGGGACGACGACGAGGACTGGGCGCGCGCGCTCATCCCGATCTACCCGGCGACCAAGGACGTCTCCAGCTGGGTGATCCAGCGCTCGGTGCGGCTGCTGCTCGACGCCGGCGGCGGGTTCGGCTTCGTCGACGACCCGCTGCCCGAGGAGATCCGGGCCCGCCACGGGCTGCCCAGCCTGGCCGCGGCGCTGCTCGACATCCACCGCCCGACCTCGGCCGAGGACGTCGAGCACGCCGAGCACCGGCTCAAGTGGGACGAGGCGCTCACCCTCCAGCTGACCCTCGCCGGACGGCGCCGGGCCGCGGCGCTCGAACCCGGCGTGGCCCGCCCGCGCCGCACTGGCGGCCTGCTCGACGCGGTCGACGCCGCACTGCCGTTCGCGCTCACCGAGGGGCAGCGCGACGTGGGAGAGGAGCTGTCGGCCGAGTTGTCCCGGGAGCAGCCGATGCACCGGCTGCTGCAGGGCGAGGTGGGGTCGGGCAAGACCGTCGTCGCGCTACGGGCGATGGCGCAGGTCGTCGACGCCGGCGGACAGGCCGCGCTGCTGGCGCCGACCGAGGTGCTGGCCGCCCAGCACGCCCGGGGCATCCGCGCGCTGCTGGGCCCGCTCGGCCGTGCCGGCGAGCTCGACGGCGACCCCGCCGGCACCCGGGTCACCCTGCTCACCGGCTCGCTCAAGGCCGCCGCCCGCCGCGCGGCGCTCGCCGAGGTCGCCGAGGGGCACGCCGGCATCGTCGTCGGCACGCACGCGCTGCTGCAGGAGACCGTGGAGTTCGCCGACCTCGGCCTGGTCGTCGTCGACGAGCAGCACCGCTTCGGCGTCGAGCAGCGCGACGCGCTGCGGGCCAAGGGCAACCGGCCGCCGCACGTGCTGGTCATGACCGCCACGCCCATCCCGCGCACCGTCGCGATGACCGTCTACGGCGACCTGGAGACCTCCACCCTGCGCCAGCTGCCCAGCGGGCGCGGCGGGGTGCGCAGCTCGGTGGTCCCGGCGCGGGAGAAGCCGGCCTGGGTGGACCGGGCCTGGGAGCGGCTGCGCGAGGAGGTGGCCGCCGGCCGGCAGGCCTACGTCGTCTGCCCGCGCATCGGCGAGGACGCCGGTGCCGACGAGGAGCCCGAGGACGCCGACGGCGCCCCCGCCGAGGAGGCGGCGGCGTCGGACCGGCGCCCGCCGCTGGCCGTGCTCGACGTCGCCGAGGCGCTGCGCGAGGGGCCGCTGGCGGGGCTGCGGCTGGAGGTGCTGCACGGCCGGCTCACGCCCGAGGAGAAGGAGGCCCGGATGCGGGCCTTCGCCGCGGGGGACGTCGACGTGCTCGTCGCCACCACGGTCGTCGAGGTCGGCGTCGACGTCCCCAACGCCACGGTCATGGTCGTGATGGACGCCGACCGCTTCGGCGTCAGCCAGCTGCACCAGCTGCGCGGCCGCGTGGCGCGGGGCAAGCACGAGGGGCTGTGCCTGCTGGTCAGCGAGGCGGCGACCGCCTCGGCCACCGGTCAGCGACTGGCCGCGGTCGCGTCCACCTCCGACGGCTTCGAGCTGGCCCGCCTGGACCTGGAGACCCGCCGCGAGGGCGACGTCCTCGGCGCCGCGCAGTCCGGCCGCCGCTCGGGCATCAAGCTGCTGTCGCTGCTGGAGGACGAGGAGCTCATCGCCGAGGCCCGCGCCGAGGCGACCGCGCTGCTGGCGACCGGAGGTGGCCTGGCCGACTTCCCGGGCCTGGCGATGGAGGTCGCCGCGCTGGCCACCGACGAGCGCGCCGAGTACCTCGAGAAGGCCTGACGGCGCCGTGACCCGCGTGATCTCCGGGGTGGCCCGCGGGCGGCGGCTCAAGGTGCCGCCGTCTGGCGTGCGGCCCACCGGTGACCGCGCCCGCGAGGGCCTGTTCAACAGCCTCGCGTCGCTCATGGACGTCGAGGGCGCCGCCGTCCTGGACCTCTACGCCGGGTCGGGCGCCCTCGGGCTGGAGGCGCTCAGCCGCGGCGCGCAGCAGGTGGTCTTCGTCGAGTCGGGGCCGCGCGTGCTGCCGGTGCTGAGGGCCAACCTCGCCGCCGTCGGCCTGCCCGGCGGCCGGGTGGTCGCGGGCTCGGTGCCCACCGTCGTGGCGGGGCCGCCGCCGGCCCGCTTCGACCTGGTGCTCGCCGACCCGCCGTACGCCACGCCGGCGGTGCAGGTCCTCGGCGTCCTCGGTGCGCTCGTCGAGGGCGGCTGGCTGGCCGAGGACGCCGTGGTCGTGGTCGAGCGCCCGGCCCGCGAGGAACCGTGGGAGTGGCCGACACCGCTGCGCGGACTGCGCGACCGTCGCTACGGGGAGGCCCTGCTCCGGTACGGTCGCTGTCCGTGAGGCGTGCGGTCTGCCCCGGTTCGTTCGACCCGGTCACCAACGGCCACGTCGACGTCATCACGCGGGCGGCCGCGCTGTACGACGAGCTGGTCGTCGCTGTGCTGGTCAACCCCGGCAAGGCCGGGCTGTTCACCGTCGAGGAGCGCATGGAGCTGCTCCGCGACGCCGTCGCCGGCCTGGACAACGTGACCGTCGACAGCTTCCAGGGCCTGCTGGTCGACTACTGCCGCGACCACGACATCCCGGTGATCGTCAAGGGGCTGCGGGCGGTCAGCGACTTCGAGTACGAGCTGCAGATGGCGCAGATGAACCGCGAACTGGCCGGCGTGGAGACGCTCTTCGTGCCGACCGCGCCGCAGGTGGGGCACCTGTCGTCGAGCCTGGTCAAGCAGATCGCCACCTTCGGCGGGGACGTCTCCAGCCTCGTCCCCAAGGCCGTGCACGCGCGGCTGCTGGCCCACCGGGATCGGGGTTCTTCGTCGTGACAGAGGTCGTGTACCGGCTCTACGAGACCGTCGACGAGCTGAGCAGCGTCATCGAGAACGCCCGCAACGTGCCGATGTCCGGCGGCTCCTGCATCGTCCCGCGCGACGTCCTGCTCGACCTGCTCGACGACCTCCGCGAGAACCTGCCCGAGGAGGTGCACAAGGCCGGCGCCATCGTCGAGCAGCGCACCGAGATCCTCCAGCAGGCCCAGGCCGAGGCCGAGCGGCTGACCGGCCGCACCCGCAGCGAGAGCGAGCAGGTCGTCGGCTCCGCCCGGCGGCAGCGCGAGGAGATCCTCGGCACCGCCCGACGGCAGCGCGACGAGCTCCTCGCCCGCGCCCAGGCCGAGGCCGAGGACCTGCTGGCGCAGGCCGAGGAGGAGGCCCAGCGGATCGTCGCGGAGGCCCAGCAGCACGGCGAGGCCGTGCTGGCCGACGCCCAGGCCCAGCACGCGCAGGTCCTCGCCACCGCCCAGGCCGAGCACGAACAGCTGGTCAGCGAGACGGAGGTCTACCGCAGCGCGCTGGCCCGGGCCGACGAGCTCGGCGCGCAGAGCACCGCGGACGCCGCCCGCATGCGGGCCGAGGTCGACGACTACGTCGACACCCGGCTGGCCGACTTCGGCACCACGCTGGAGCGGATGCTGCGCTCGGTGGAGAAGGCCCGCTCCGCGCTGCGCGAGTCCTGAGGGGCGACCCCCGTCCCGCCGCCGCCGGGTGGGTCGGCTCACCCGGTCGGCCCGGACGGCGCCGTCCGGGCATCGGGTAGGCTGGTCCTCCGGTCCGACCGCCTCAAGGCCCCGCGCCCCGGCCGGCCACCTCCCCGCTGCCTACCGCGAGTACCGACATGCCTGCCGCTCAGCCGCCCCGCCCAGGCGCCGCGTCCCCGGACGCCCGGCGCCCCGCTGCCAACCCCTGGCGCGTGGACCTGCGGGAACTCGGCCGGCGGGCCGGCTCCCTGCAGGAGCTGGAGCGGACGATCCCGGCTCCCGCGGACTGGCGGGTGGAGCTCATCGGCGTCCCCGAGGGCGCCGACGTGCACCTCCGGCTCCGGCTGGAGTCGGTGATGGAGGGCGTGCTGGTCTCCGGGGACGTCGACGTCCCCGTCGCCGGCTCGTGCGCCCGCTGCCTGGAGCCGGTCGAGGACACCCTCGAGCTCGGCGTCCAGGAGCTGTTCGCCTACGAGGGCAGCACGACCGAGGCCACCAGCGAGGAGGACGAGGTCCGCACCGTCGAGGCCGACCACATCGACCTCGAGCCGATGGTCCGCGACCTCGTCGTCCTCAGCCTGCCGCTGGCGCCCACCTGCACCGAGGACTGCTCGGGGCTGTGCGTGGACTGCGGGCAGCGGCTCGACGACCTGCCGGCCGACCACGCCCACGAGGTGCTCGACCCGCGCTGGGCCGGACTGGCGGGGCGCTTCGGCGCCTCGCAGGCCGACCGTTCCGACTCCGGACCGGGCACCCCCGGTCCGGGCAACCCAGAGGAGAACTGACCGTGGCCGTCCCGAAGCGGAAGATGTCCCGCGCCAACACCCGCATGCGTCGCTCGCAGTGGAAGGCGTCCGCTCCCACGCTCTCGCCGTGCCCGAACCGGGCCTGTGGCGAGCTCAAGCCGCCGCACACGGCCTGCCCGAACTGCGGTCAGTACCAGGGCCGTCAGGTCCTCTCGGTCTGAGCTCCCCGAGTCCCGCCGTGGCGACGCCGGCCACCGGTACCCCGCCCGCCCCGGGTGGGGTGCCGGGCTGCTCGCCGGCCGGGCAGGCGCACGCCGAACGGTCGGCCGCCTGGCTCCGCGACGCCCTCGGCGTCGAGTTGCCCGGCGGCCTGCTGGCGTTGGCGCTGACCCACCGGTCCTACGCCTACGAGAACGGCGGGCTGCCCACCAACGAGCGCCTGGAGTTCCTCGGCGACTCGGTGCTCGGCCTCGTCGTCACCGACGAGCTGTACCGGCGCCACCCCGAGCTGCCCGAGGGCCGGCTGGCCAAGCTGCGGGCCTCGGTGGTCAACATGACCTCGCTGGCCGGGGTGGCGCGGCGGTTGGGCGCCGGGGGGCTGGGCCCGCACCTGCTGCTCGGCCGCGGTGAGGAGACCACCGGCGGCCGGGAGAAGGACTCGATCCTCGCCGACGCCGTCGAGGCGCTGATCGGTGCGGTGCACGTCGGCCTCGGCCTGGACGTCGCGGCCGCCATCGTGCACCGGCTGTTCGACCCGCTCCTGGACCAGGCCGCCACCCGCGGCGCCGGCCTGGACTGGAAGACCAGCCTGCAGGAGCTCGGCGCCGCCCTCGGCCTGGGCGCGCCGACCTACGTGGTCGAGGACGACGGCCCCGACCACGCCAAGACGTTCACCGCCGCGGTCGTCCTCGACGGCGGCGTGCGCGGCCGCGGCTCCGGCCGCACGAAGAAGGCCGCCGAGCAGGAGGCCGCCGAGGCCGCGTGGCGGGCGCTGTCCGGCGACGGCGCCCCCGAGACGTCGACCGAGGACTGACCCGCCGTGCCCGAGCTGCCCGAGGTCGAGGTGGTGCGGCGCGGCCTGGAGCGCTGGGTCGCCGGGCGCACCGTCGCCGCCGTCGAGGTCGCCCACCCCCGGGCGGTCCGCCGGCACCTCGAGGGCACCGAGCACTTCGTCGCGGCGCTGACCGGCCGCACGTTCACCGCCGCCCGCCGCCGCGGCAAGTACCTGTGGCTGCCGCTGGCCGAGCCCGACGGCACCCCCTCCGGCTCCGCGCTCGTCGCGCACCTCGGCATGAGCGGCCAGCTGCTGGTCGAGAAGGCCTCGCAGCCCGACGAGACGCACCTGCGCGCGCGGTTCACCTTCACCGACGGCGGCCGCGAACTGCGCTTCGTCGACCAGCGCACCTTCGGCGGGCTGGCCGTCGAGGAGATGGCCTGGGACGGTGGGGCGGGTGAGGTCACTGCGGACGGCGCCCTGCCGCCGCGGCTGGCGCACATCGCCATCGACCCGCTCGACGACTCCTTCGACACCGCCGGGTTCAGCGCGGCGCTGCGGCGCCGACGCACCGAGGTCAAGCGGGCGCTGCTGGACCAGACGCTCATCGGCGGGGTCGGCAACATCTACGCCGACGAGGCGCTGTGGCGGGCCCGGCTGCACGGCGCCCGGCCCACCGACAAGCTGACCCGGGCCCAGGTCGAGGACCTGCTCGCCGGCGTCCGCGACGTGCTCGGCGAGGCGCTGGCGCAGGGCGGGACCTCCTTCGACTCGCTGTACGTCGACGTCAACGGCCAGAGCGGGTACTTCTCGCGGTTCCTCGCCGTCTACGGCCAGGAGGACCGGCCCTGCCCCCGGTGCGGGACGCCGGTCGTCCGGGAGTCGTTCATGAACCGGTCCAGCTACAGCTGCCCGTCCTGCCAGCCGCGCCCCCGCGCGCGCCGGACCGCCGCCGGCGCCCGGGCGGGCCGGCCGTGACGCGCCGCGCGGTCGCCGTGGTGTCCGGCTCGGTCCAGGGGGTCGGCTACCGCTGGTTCGTGCGCGGCCGCGCCGAGGCCGCCGGGCTGGCCGGCTCGGCGACCAACCTCGCCGACGGCCGCGTCGAGGTCGTGCTCGAGGGGGACGACGCGGCGGTGGCCGCCGTCCTGGCCGATCTGGAGGGCCCGCGGGCGCCGGGTGTGGTGACGCGGGTCGACGTCCGGGACGAGCCGATCCAGGGGAGCGGCGGCTTCACCACGGCGTGACGAACGCGACACCCCCACGACACGTGACCTGTGCAGAGTCGGCGTTGACCTGCGTGACCTGGCCTGTCACCCTGGAACACACGGACCGCGCCGACCGTCGTACGGGGCGCAGGTCATCCCTCAACGCAGTCGAAAGGCCGTTATCGCCATGGCCAAGGCCCTGTTCGGTCACGTCGTCACCCCCGCGGAGCTCCGAGTAGTCGAGGAGAACGCCGTCCTGCGGGCCAAGGTGCGCCGGCTGGAGCAGGAACTGCAGGAGCTGCGCGCCCAGCGCGACGCGGCCATCGCCCACGAGCTGCTCAGCCTGGCCGGCGAGAACGCCGAGCCCGCGCTGGCGTAAGAAAGGACCCCGTCCTCCCCGCCCTTTCGCACGCTCAGGGCGGGACCCGGGACGGGGCCGGTGGCCGCGCCCCGCGGCTGAGCCACTCATCCTGTGCACCTGTCGAGCCTGACGCTGAAGGGCTTCAAGTCCTTCGCCTCCGCGACGACCCTGCGCCTCGAGCCGGGGATCACCGCCGTCGTCGGACCCAACGGCTCCGGGAAGTCCAACGTCGTCGACGCCCTCGCCTGGGTCATGGGCGAGCAGGGGGCCAAGAGCCTGCGCGGCGGCAAGATGGAGGACGTCATCTTCGCCGGCACCGCCGGGCGCCCGGCGCTCGGCCGGGCCGAGGTCACCCTCACCATCGACAACGCCGACGGCGCGCTCCCGATCGAGTACACCGAGGTCTCGATCACCCGCCGCATGTACCGCTCCGGCGAGAGCGAGTACGAGATCAACGGCGACAAGGTGCGGCTGCTCGACGTCCAGGAGCTGCTCAGCGACTCCGGCATCGGCCGCGAGATGCACGTCATCGTCGGGCAGGGACAGCTCGACGCCGTCCTCTCCGGTCGCCCCGAGGACCGCCGCGCCTTCGTCGAGGAGGCCGCGGGCGTCCTCAAGCACCGCAAGCGCAAGGAGAAGGCGCTCCGCAAGCTCGACGCGATGCAGGCCAACCTCGACCGGCTCGGGGACCTCACCGCGGAGCTGCGCCGCCAGCTCAAGCCGCTGGGCCGGCAGGCGGAGGTGGCCCGCCGCGCGGCCGGCGTCCAGGCCGACCTGCGCGACGCCCGCCTGCGGCTGCTCGCCGACGACCTGGTGCGGCTGCGCGACGCCCTGGACAAGGACGTCGCCGACGAGGCCGCCGCACGGCAGCGGCGGGCCGTCGTCGAGGCCCAGCTGGGAGACGCCGCCCGGCGGGAGTCGGCGCTGGAGGCCGAGCTCGCCGCCAACGCCCCGCTGCTGGGCTCGGCCCAGGAGACCTGGTACCGGCTGTCGGCGCTCACCGAGCGCTTCCGCGGCGTCGCCCAGCTCGCCGCCGAGCGCCACCGCCACCTGTCGGCCGTGCCCGCCGCGACCACCGGCGGCCGGGACCCCGACCAGCTCGAGGCCGAGGCCGACCGGGTCGCCGCCACCGAGGCCGAGCTCGCCGCCGGCCTGGAGGCCGAGCGCGGCCGGTTGGCCACTGCGGTGACCGCTCGCACCGAGGCGGAGACCGCGCTCGCCGAGGCCGAGCGGGCGTGGGTCGCCGCCGCGCGGGCGCTGGCCGACCGCCGGGAGGGCCTGGCGCGGTTGTCCGGCAAGGTCGCCGCCGCGCGCTCGCGGGTGGCGGCCGGCGAGTCGGAGATCGAGCGGCTCGCGCTGTCGGCCGGGGAGGCCGCCGACCGCGCCGAGGTCGCGGCCGAGCGGCTCGCCGAGCGCCGCGACGAGGTCGCCGACGCCGAGGACACCGACGTCGCCCTGGTCACCGCCCACCAGGACGCCGTCACCGCGCACGCCGAGGCGGCCAAGGCGGTCACCGAGCTGGCCGCGGCCGAGCGGGCCGCCGAGCGGGACCGCGCCTCCTGGCAGGCCCGCCGCGACGCGCTGGCCCTCGGCCTGGCGCCCGCCGACGGCTCGGCGGCGGCGCTGGCGGCCGGCCTGCCGGGTGTGCTGGGGCCGCTGACCGAGCGGCTCACCGTCGAGCCCGGCGCCGAGGTGCCGCTGGCGGCGGCGCTGGCCGGCATGGCCGACGCGCTGGTCGTCGACGGCGTCGCCGAGGCGGCCGCGGTGCTGGCCCACCTCAAGGACGCCGACGGCGGCCGGGCCGGGCTGCTGGTCACCGGCGGCCCGCAGCCCCTGCCCCGCGAGGGCTGGCCGCACCTGCCCGAGGGCGCCCGCTGGGCGCTGGACCTGGTGACCGCGCCCGAGCAACTGCAGCCCGCGCTGGCCCGTGCGCTGGACCGGGTCGCGGTCGTGCCGGACCTGGCCGCCGCCGTGACGCTCGTGGGCACCCACCCCCGGGTGCGGGCGGTGACCGCCGACGGTGACCTGGTCGGCGCCGACTGGGCGGTCGGCGGGCAGGCCAACGTCCCCTCCGGCCTGGAGCTGCGCGCCCGCGTCGACGAGGCCGACCGGGAGCTGACCGCCGCCGCCGCGCGCGCCGCCGACCTCGCCGACCGCCTGGCCGCGGCGCGGGAGACGGCGCGGGAGCGGTCCGCCGACGTCGACGCCGCGCTGGCCGCGCGCCAGGCCGCCGACCGCACCCGCTCCGCAGTCGCCGCGCAGCTGGCCGAGCTGGGCGCCGCCGCCCGTTCGGCCGCCGCCGAGGCCGAGCGGTCCGCCGCCGCCCGCGTGCGGGCCGAGCAGGCGCTGGAGCAGGCACAGGCGGCGCTGACCGACCTGGAGGAGCGGCTGGCGCAGGCCGAGGCCGCGCCGGTGGAGGAGGAGCCCGACCCCGCCGAGCGCGACCGGCTGCGGCTGGAGGCCGCCGCGGCCCGGCAGTCCGAGACCGAGGCGCGGCTGGCGGTGCGCACCGCCGAGGAGCGTGCCCGGGCGCTGACCGGCCGCGCCGAGTCGCTGCGCCGCCAGGCCCGGCAGGAGCGCGCCGCCCGGGAGCGGGCCGCGGCCGCCCGGCTGGCCCGGCAGCGCGGCGCGCAGGTCGCCGCCCGCGTGCGCGCCGGGGCCGACGCGGCGCTCACCGCGCTGGCCACCAGCCTCGCTCGCGCCGCCACCGAGCGCGACGAGCTGGCCCGGGTCCGCACCGCCCGCGAGGCCGAGCTGCTCGAGGTCCGGACGGCGGTCCGCACCGCCACCGCCGAGCTGGAGCGGCTGACCGACGAGGTGCACCGCGACGAGGTCGCCCGGGCCGAGCAGCGCTACCGGATCGAGACGCTGGAGGCGCGCGCCGCCGAGGAGTACGGCGTCGACCTGCCCACGCTGCTGGCCGAGTACGGCCCGGCCGCGCCGGTGCCGCCCACCCCCGCCCAGGTCGCCGCCGCGCAGGCCGCCGGGGAGCCGGAGCCCGAGCCGGTGCCCTACGACCGTGCCGCGCAGGAGCGCCGGGCCGCCCAGGCCGAACGTGACCTGGCCACCCTCGGCAAGGTCAACCCGCTGGCGCTGGAGGAGTTCGCGGCCCTGGAGGAGCGGCACTCCTTCCTGGCCACGCAGCTGGAGGACCTCAAGGCCACCCGCCGCGACCTGCTCACCGTGGTCCGGGAGGTCGACGAGCGGATCCACGACGTGTTCGCCGCCGCCTTCGCCGACGTGCAGCGCGAGTTCGAGCAGGTCTTCGCCACCCTGTTCCCCGGCGGCTCGGGCCGGCTCTACCTGACCGACCCCGAGGACCTGCTCACCACCGGCGTCGAGGTCGAGGCCCGCCCGCCCGGCAAGAAGGTCAAGCGGCTGTCGCTGCTCTCGGGGGGCGAGCGCTCGCTGACCGCCGTCGCCCTGCTGGTGGCGATCTTCCGCGCCCGGCCCTCGCCGTTCTACGTGCTCGACGAGGTCGAGGCGGCGCTCGACGACGTCAACCTCGGCCGGCTGCTGACCCTCGTGGAACAGCTGCGGGCGACCTCGCAGCTGATCGTCATCACGCACCAGAAGCGGACGATGGAGATCGCCGACGCCCTGTACGGGGTGAGCATGCGCGGCGACGGCATCACCGGCGTGATCAGCCAGCGCCTCCGCGAGGACCAGGCCGAACCCGCCTGACCTGGCGGATCGGGGCCCCGCAGCGTCACTGGGGTGGCCCCCTCCCGGGTCCCGCCGCGAGCTTGCGAGGCGTGGGGAGGAGGGGGTCCTTCTTCAGACGACGGCGGGCAGTTCCAGGTCGACCACCAGGGGCAGGTGGTCCGAGGCGCCGGCGCCGTCGAGGACCCGGGCCGTGGCCACGCCGATCCCCGGGGTGACCCAGACGTGGTCGATCCGCTTGTGCGGCCGGCGGGCCGGGTGGGTGTGGCCCTCGTCGTGCCGCCAGAACTTCCAGCCGGCCCGGTCGTCCCGGTCGCGGGCGAGCTCCCACGCGTCGGTGAACCGGTCGCGCAGCGCGGCCAGCTCGGGGGCGTCGGGCTCGGCGTTGAAGTCACCGACGAGGACGGCGGCCTCCGCGGGGTCGGCGTGCAGCCGCGCCAGCGCCTCCGCCTGCGCCGCCCGCTGCTCGGTCGGGCGGGTGGACAGGTGGGTCGTGGTCACCCACAGCGCCCCCTCGGGGAGCGCCACCTGCACGCGCAGGGCGCTGCGCGGCTCGCCGTCCCCGGGCAGCCGGTGGACGGCGGAGGAGCGGATCGGCAGCCGGGACAGCAGCGCGTTGCCGTACTGGCGGCGCATGGTCTTCTCGTCGCCGCGCGGCTCGTCGATCGCCGGTCCCCAGGCCAGCTCCATGTCCAGCGCCTCCGACAGCAGCAGGGCCTGGTCGACGTCCTCGCTGCGGTCGCTGTAGCGGCGGTCCACCTCCTGCAGGCACACCAGGTCGGCGTCGACCGCGGCGACCACCTTGGCCAGGCGGGCGAGGTCGTGCCGGCCGTCGTCCCCGACGGCGTGGTGGGTGTTGAAGGTGGCCAGCCGCAGCCGGGTCGGGGGCCGTCCGGGGCCGGGAGCGGGTCGGGTCACCCGTTCAGCGTGTCACCTCCGCGGCGACGGGACCGGACAGCGGGAGGTCGGCGACCTCGCGCAGGGCGTCCTGCCCGGTGGCGTCGCGCTCGGCCACGAACAGCCGGAAGCGCGCCTCGCGGTCGTGCAGCACCAGTTCGCCCAGCTGGTTGCCGAACCAGGGGCCGGTCACCTTGGCCCAGTCCAGGCCGGAGGGCTGCACCCGGCCCAGCCGGGCGATCCCGGTGGTGAGCCGCCGCGCCCAGCGGCTCCAGCCCATCCGGAATCCGACCTTGATCGGGTGCGGTGCCTGGTTGTGCAGCGGGGAGACCGTCAGCTGGTGTACCCGGGTGGTCAGCCCGGCGGGCTCCACGAGCTCGGCGGCGTAGGCGTGGTGGACGTCGCCGGAGAGCACGAGTGTGGTCGCCGGCGCCCGGCCGTGCTCCCCGCGGGCGATCGACACCACGGCGCGCCCCAGCCGCTCGAAGGAGTCGCCGAACGCCGCCCAGTGCTCGAGGTCGGCGGCCTGCCGCAGCTTCTCCGACAGCCGGCCGACCGGCCCGCCCAGATGGCGCCGGTTGAGCGTCTCGTTCCACCGCTCGATCTCGTGGATCGCGTGCGGCAACAGCCAGGGCAGCGAGGTGCCCAGGATCAGGTGCTCGACGCCCTCGTCGGCGGCGCGGCGCATCGCCGCCTCCACCCAGGCGAACTCGTCGTCGTCGAGCATCTTCCGGTCGCGTTCGTCGAGCACCCGGCCGGCGCGGCTGTCCACCATGATCATCCGTGCCTCGCCCCAGTGGCGCACGAAGCTCCAGCGGATCGACCGCGGGTCGGTGTCGGCGGCCCGGGCCATCTCCCGCAGCACCGGGTCGGCGTCGCCGACGGAGTCCCGCACCGCCTGCCAGGTCCGGTTCTCCGCCAGCTCCTGCGGGCTGAGGTTGCCCAGGTGCTGGTAGACCCAGTAGCTGACCAGCCCGCCCTCGATCCGGCCCACCCACCAGTCCTGCCGGGTGGTCTCCCGGCGCCAGGCGGCGGAGGTGTTCCAGTCGTCGATCATCTCGTGGTCGTCGAAGATCATCGACGACGGGACCGTCGACAGCAGCCAGCGCACCTGGGGGTCGCTCCAGGACTCGGCGTAGAGCCGGGTGTACTCCCCGTAGTCGGCGACCTGGCTGTCCTCGGGGGCGTGGGCGCCGCGGCGCAGCGCCAGCCAGCGGCGGGTCGCCGTCGTCAGCTCGTCGGCGTAGACCTGGTCGCCGAGCAGGACCAGGGCGTCGGGCCAGGTGTCCTCCGGCTCGCCGGCCAGCCGCGCGGCATAGGTGTCCAGCGCGTCGGGCGGGATGCCCTCGTCGGCGTCCACCGTGCTGGGCGTGGCGTACCGGCAGGAGCCGAAGGCGATCCGGAAGGGGCCGGGGCGGCCGGGGGTGCGGATCCGGCTGGCCGGGAAGCGTGAGGTCGCCTCCGGCCACACCCGCTCGCCGTCGAGGTGGACCTCGTAGGGCGTGGTGCTGCCCGGTTCGAGGTCCTCGACGACGACCAGGGCGTAGTGGTGGCCGCCCACGGTGAAGGTCCGCGTGCGCCGGCCCAGCACCTCGACCTCGCACGGGCGGTCGGTCTCGACCCAGACGGTCGCCGACACGGGGTCGACGTGGCGCAGCAGCGGACCGAGCAGCAGGACCGGGGACTCCCGGCCGGGGAGGGGCATGCCGGACAGGGTGGCCCACGGACCTGTGCATCGCCCACCCCGGCCGGTACGGCTACTGGGAGACTGGGGGCCATGGAGTTCGTGCTGATCGCGGTCGCGATCCTCGTCGTCGCCCTGGTCCTCGGGGTCAGCCTGCTGGTCGGCCGCGGTCGGCGGACGACCCGCCTGGACGAGGACGCCGCCGCCGGCACGACGCTGACCCGTCCGCGGCCGCCCGCGCCCCCGCGCCCGGCCGAGCCGGCCCCGCCCGCCGGCACCACCGCCCCCAGCGACCAGACCCAGCCGGACACGGTGCAGCCGGAGGCGCCGCCCACGCCGCTGCCGCCGGCCGAGCCCGAGCCCGGCCTGGTCTTCGAGACCCCGCCGCCGTCGGCGGGCCGCCTGGTGCGGCTGCGCTCGCGCCTGGCCCGCTCGCAGTCCTCGCTCGGCCGCGGCCTGCTCACCGTCCTCGCCCGCGAGCGGCTGACCGAGGACGACTGGGAGGAGGTCGAGGAGACCCTGCTGGCGGCCGACGTCGGCGTCGCCGCGACGCAGCAGATCGTCGACCGGCTGCGCACCCAGTCGATGGTGCTGGCCACCGCCTCGGGGGCGCAGCTGCGCGAGCTCCTGGTGCGGGAGCTGACCGCCGTCCTGGGCCCCGACCTCGACCGCACGCTGCACGTCGACCGGCACGATGGCCGGCCCGGCATCGCGCTGGTCGTCGGCGTCAACGGCGCGGGCAAGACCACCACCGTCGGCAAGATCGCCCGGGTGCTCGTCGGCGACGGCAGGAGCGTGGTGCTCGGCGCGGCCGACACCTTCCGGGCCGCGGCGGCCGACCAGCTCGAGACGTGGGGCGAGCGGGTCGGCGTCCTCACCGTGCGGGGCCGGGAGGGGGCCGACCCGGCGTCGGTGGCCTTCGAGGCGGCACGCACCGGCGTGGAGGCCGAGGTCGACACCGTGGTCGTCGACACCGCCGGCCGGCTGCACACCAAGGGTGGCCTCATGGACGAGCTCGGCAAGATCAAGCGGGTCGTGGAGAAGGTCTCGCCGGTCACCGAGGTGCTGCTCGTCCTGGACGCGACGACCGGTCAGAACGGCGTCGTGCAGGCCCGGGTGTTCACCGAGGCCGTCGACGTCACCGGCGTCGTCCTGACCAAGCTCGACGGCACCGCCAAGGGCGGCATCGTCGTCTCGGTGCAGCGCGAGCTCGGCATCCCGGTGAAGTTGGTCGGGCTGGGGGAGGGCGCCGACGACCTCGCCCCGTTCGAGCCGGAGGCCTTCGCCGAGGCGCTGGTCGGTGGAGCCGACTGACGAAGGACCCCGTCCTCCCCACCCCTCGCAGGCTCGGGGTGGTGCCCTGGACGGGGCCGCCCTGCCCCCCGCTGCTCGCCAGCTCGCGGCGGGCCCCTGCAGGGGGGCCGTCAGCCGGTGAGCGCCGCGACGGCGGTGCGCACCTCGTCGTCGCGCAGCGCCATCGTCGCGTCGCCGACCGACAGCTCCACCCGCACGACGGCGGGGTCCCCGGTGCGGGCGGCGCGGGCGAACGTCCACAGCCCGTGCTCCACCGCCAGGGCCCGGGCGGCCGCCTCGAACGCCTCCGGCGTGGTGCGCAGCAGCAGGTGCAGCATCGGCGTCTCCGGCGGGTCGGGGACGACGGCGACGCCGGGCAGGTCGCGCACCGCGTCGGCGACCTCGCGGGCGCGGCGCAGGTAGGCCGGCATCAGCGGCAGGCGACGGCGCAGGCAGGTCAGGGCGGACGCCGCCCCGGGCCACATGCCGAACAGCGTGCCGCCCATCCGGCGCCGCCACTCGCGCACCTCGGCCACGACGTCGGCCGGCCCGGCCAGGCAGCAGCCCGCCAGCGCGCCGAGGCCCTTGTAGAAGCTGACGTAGACGGTGTCGAAGAGGCCGGCGATCTCGGCGGGGGAGCGGTCGTACCCCGCCGAGGCCTCCCACAGCCGGGCGCCGTCGAGGTGGGCGGCCGCGCCGCGCTCGCGGGCCCAGGCGGCCTGCTCGACGACGTCGTCCCAGGGAGGGAGGCGGCCGCCGAGGTCGCGCTGCGGCAGCTCGACCAGCAGCGCGGCCGGGTGCTCGGCGACCCCGTCGAGATCGGCGCGCAGCAGCAGCCGGTCCCGGTCGCCGACGGGACGGCCGACCATGCCGTGCAGCCGCTCGAGCGCCTGCTCCTCGTGCAGGGCCAGGTGGCACTCGGGGTGGAACAGCACGGTGCGCCGTCCGCGGCGGTCGGCGTGCACGCGCAGCGCCGCCTGCTGGGCCATCACGCCGCTGGGGAGGTAGGCGGCCGCGGGGAGGCCGAGCACCCCGGCGACCTCGGCCTCCAGGTCGGCGACCACGCCGCCGTCGCCGTAGCGGTCCAGCGCCGTGTCGGCCGGGACGGACGCCAGCAGGTCGCCCGCCCGCCACTCCCCGTGCCCGCTCAGGGACCGGTCGCAGGAGGCCCGCAGGCTCAGCAGGTCGTCGTCCACCGGGCCAGTCTCGCCGGGCCGGTCCGGCTCGGGCCGCGGCGGGTCAGGGGACGGTGTCGGGGTCGAACCCGTAGGGCAGCTCGAGCCGGTGGTGGCGGAGCAGGTCGGCGTCGGCGAGCAGCTCGCGGGTCGGCCCGTCGGCGACCACGACGCCGCCGTCCAGCACGACCGAGCGCGGGCACAGCTGCAGGGCGTAGGGCAGGTCGTGGGTGACCATCAGCATGGTCACCGGCAGCGCCTCCAGGACCTCGGCCAGCTCGCGGCGGCCCGCGGGGTCCAGGTTGGACGACGGCTCGTCGAGCACCAGGATCTCCGGGTGCATCGACAGGACCGTGGCCACGGCGACCCGCCGGCGCTGACCGAACGAGAGGTGGTGCGGCGGGCGGTCGGCGGCGCCGGTCATGCCCACCTGCTCCAGCGCCGCGGCCACCCGGGCGGCGACCTCCGCCTCGGGCAGTCCGAGGTTGCGCGGGCCGAAGGCGACGTCCTCGCCGACGGTCGGCATGAACAGCTGGTCGTCGGGGTCCTGGAACACGATGCCCACCCGCCGGCGGATCTCCTGCAGGTGCCGCTGGCCGACCGGCAGCCCGGCGACGGTCACCGCGCCCCGGCCGCCCCGCAGGATGCCGTTGAGGTGCAGCACCAGGGTGGTCTTGCCCGCACCGTTGGGCCCGAGCAGCGCCACCCGCTCGCCCTGCTCGATCCGCAGGTCGACCCCGAACAGCGCCTGGTGCCCGTCGGGGTAGGCGAAGGCGAGGTCCTCGACGAGCAGGGAGGGCTCGGGACGCGAGGAGCCCAGGGGAGGGGGTGGTGCACTCACCCGAGAAGCAGACCAGACGCCAGGACGGCGCCGGCAGCCGCCGGGAGGGCGAGGGCGGCCAGCCACGCCTGCGCGGGCACCGCCGCGGCGGGGCCGGTCGGCACCTGCCCGGTGTAGCCGCGCGACAGCATGGCCAGGTGCACCCGCTCGCCGCGCTCGTAGGAGCGGATGAACAGCGAGCCGGCCGCCGGGCCCAGCACGCGCAGCGCGCCCAGGTGGCGGCCGCGGAACCCCCGGGACTCCCGGGCCACCCGCATCCGCCGCAGCTCGCCGCCGACCACGTCGGCGTAGCGGAACATGAACATGAGGATCTGCACGAGCACCGAGGGCAGCCGCAGCCGCTCCAGTCCGCGCAGCAGCGCCCGGGGCTCCGTCGTCGCGGCGAGCACGGTGGCGGCCAGGACCGAGAGGGTCGCCTTGGCCAGCAGCCCGCCGGCCGCGACCAGCCCGCTCTCCGAGAGGGACAGGCCGGCGACCTCGATCCGCGGCCCGCGCGCCACCACCGGCAGGAGCAGCGCGAACAGCACGAAGGGCGTCTCCACGGCGAGGCTGCGGGCCAGCCGGCCCGGCCGGACGCCGGCCACGGCCGCCGCGCCGAGCACCAGCGCCAGGTAGCCCGCGTAGGCGGCCCACGCCCACGGTGCGTGCACCGGCGTCGCCACGACCACGACGGCGAAGGCGAGGACCGCGACCAGCTTCAGGTGCGGCTCGAGCCGGTGCACGGGACTGGTCCCGCTGACGTAGGCGGCGCCCAGCGCGCCGCCGTGCCCGGCACCCACGTCAGGAGGTGGTGTCCGCGGTGTCCCGGCCGCGCCGGCGCACCACCAGGGTCAGCCCGCCGGCGAGCAGCAGCGTGACGGTGACGCCGATGACCCCGGCCAGCCCGCCGGAGAGCCGGCCGTCGTCGACGCCGGCCACGGCGTAGTCGGCCAGCGGGGAGTCCGCCGTGGCGCTGTCGCGGGCCGTGCCGGAGAAGCCCTCCTGCTCGGCCGACCACTCCAGCCCGTCGGGGTGCGAGCTGGCGTAGTAACTCCCGACGCCGGCCACGAGCAGCGCGACGAGCAGACCGACGAGCAGGAAGCCGCGGGTCCGCCGGGACGTGGTCATCGGGCACCTCCGGTGGGCGTGGTGGGGCGCGGGGCCAGCGGCGTCGCGGCGCGCAGGGAGCGCGCGCCCCAGACCAGGTCCGGCCGGACGGCCAGGACGGCGGTGAGCACCGCGACGGTGATCAGCGCCTCGCCGATGCCGATGATCAGGTGGACGCCGCCCATCGTGGCGGCCACCGTGCCGACCGGGACGTCGGCGACACCGCCCACGGCGAACAGGGCGACGAAGGCCAGCGCCGCCGCGGGCACCGAGAGGAACGCGCCGACGCCGGCGGCGGTGAGCACCCCGGTGCGGGTCCGCGGCAGGACGGCACTCAGCAGCCGGAAGGCGCCGTACGCGACGCCGACCGCGACCAGGCCCATCAGCGTGGTGTTGGTGCCCAGCGCGGTCAGCCCGCCGTCGGCGAACAGCACCGCTTGGACGAGCAGCACCACGGTCATGCACAGCACGGCCGTCCAGGGGCCGACGAGGACGGCGGTGAGCGCGCCGCCGATCAGGTGTCCGCTGGTGCCGGCACCGACCGGGAAGTTCATCATCTGCACGGCGAAGACGAAGGCGGCCGTCAGGCCGGCCAGGGGAGCGGTGCGCTCGTCGAGCTCGCGCCGGGCGCCCCGCAGGGCCACGGCCACCCCGCCGGCGGCCACGACGCCCGTCGCGACCGACGTGGGTGCGTCGAGGAACCCGTCGGGGACGTGCACGCTGCCTCCTGGCGTCCGGGGCCGACCGCGGTCGGCCGGCTGGGACCGACCTTATTGCACACCGTTGGCAACTGCACATGGCTTGCAACAAGCCGCGGCCCCCGTGACTGGGGCCACTCGCGAGGGCGGCGCAACACGGCTGGAACACACCGGCCGGACACGCGGGGCGGAGTTCACCGTCCGGAAACAGCGGCGTGCCGCCGGGCGAAACAGGCGGGCGGCACCGTGAACGCCACGTCGCCCCTCCCTGGAGGAGCGCCGGTCTGAGCCCCCTCGGTCCGGGGGCACGCTCCGCCCCGGACCGCCCCCGTGGCCCTGCCACACCGATCCCGTCAGGAGGTTGCCGTGGACACCGGCGACACCGCCTGGGTTCTCGCCAGCGCCGCCCTGGTGCTGTTCATGACCCCGGGCCTGGCGCTCTTCTACGGCGGCATGGTCCGCGCGAAGAGCGTGCTCAACATGATGATGATGAGCTTCGGCGCGCTCGCCCTCATCGGCGTGCTCTGGGTGCTCTACGGCTACTCGATCGCCTTCGGCAACGACGTCGGCGGTGGCCTGCTGGGCGACCCGTTCGAGTTCTTCGGGCTGTCCTCGCTGATCGGCACCGGCGGCCTCGACGCCGCCTTCGCGCCGGACAACCTGGTCTTCACCATCCCGTCGCTGGCCTTCGTCGCCTTCCAGGCGGTCTTCGCGATCATCACCGTCGCGCTGATCTCCGGCGCCGTCGCCGACCGGGCCCGGTTCGGTCCGTGGATGGTCTTCGCCGGCATCTGGGCGACCGTCGTCTACTTCCCGGTCGCCCACTGGGTGTTCGCCTTCAACGGGGCGGAGTCCGAGACCGGCGGCTGGATCGCCAACAACCTGCTGGCCATCGACTTCGCCGGTGGCACCGCGGTGCACATCAACGCCGGTGCCGCCGGCCTGGCCCTCGCCCTCGTGCTGGGCAAGCGGCGGGGCTTCGGCCGCGACCCGATGCGCCCGCACAACCTGCCGCTGGTCATGATCGGCGCCGGCATCCTGTGGTTCGGCTGGTTCGGGTTCAACGCCGGCTCGGCGCTGTCGGCCAACGGCCAGGCCGCGGAGGTGTTCGTCACCACCCTCGCCGCCACCGGCGCGGCCACCCTCGGCTGGCTGCTGACGGAGAAGATCCGCGACGGGCACGCCACCTCGCTGGGCGCCGCCTCCGGTGTCGTCGCGGGCCTGGTGGCCATCACCCCGGCCTGTTCGTCGGTGACGCCGATCGGCGCCCTGTTCGTCGGCGCCATCGCCGGTGTGCTGTGCGCCCTCGCGGTGGGCCTGAAGTACAAGCTGGGCTACGACGACTCGCTCGACGTCGTCGGCGTCCACCTCGTCGGCGGCCTGTGGGGCACCCTCGCGGTCGGCCTGTTCGCCTCCGCGGCCACCACGGCCGGTGTCGACGGCCTGTTCTACGGCGGCGGCGTCGACCAGCTCTGGCGGCAGGCCATCGGCGCCATCGCGGTGCTCGTCTACTCGTTCGTCCTCACGCTGGTCATCGGGTTCGCCATCGCCAGGACGATGCGCTTCCGGATCACCGAGGAGGAGGAGGTCAGCGGCATCGACGGCGCCGTGCACGCTGAGACCGGCTACGACTTCGCCTCGCTCGGGAGCGGGGGCGGCGGCGCTGCGACACTCACCGCGCAGGCGCACGCCGAGGCGCGCAACACGGAAGGGATCCGGGCATGAAGCTCGTCACTGCCATCGTCAAGCCGTTCAAGCTCGACGACGTCAAGAACGCCCTCGAGCTGATCGGGATCGCGGGCCTGACCGTCAGCGAGGTCCAGGGCTTCGGCCGCCAGCGGGGTCACACCGAGGTCTACCGCGGCGCCGAGTACCAGGTGGACTTCGTGCCCAAGGTCCGCATCGAGGTCGTCGTCAGCGAGATCGACGCCGCCCGCGTCGTGGACGCCATCGTCGAGGCCGCGAGCACCGGCCAGATCGGCGACGGCAAGGTGTGGGTGACGACGATCGACGAGATCGTCCGCGTCCGCACCGGTGAGCGCGGCGCCGACGCCCTGTAGGCGCGCAGGACCGCACGAACGCACCGGCCGGGGTGGTGGGAGGACCCGCCACCCCGGCCGGTGCGCTTCTCGACACCGAACCGAGCGGAGGGGGAGACGTGCTGGACACCGGGTCGCTGCCCGCACTGTCGCGGGCGGAGCGGGTGCAGGTCCTCGACGACTGGCTCACCGGACTGCTCGACGAGGCCGTGGCGGGGACCCCGCCGCCCCGCCGGGGCCGTGGCCCGGGTGGGCGGGGGACGGAACAGCCGCGGACCGGGACCGACGGCGTGGCCCTCCTCGCCGTCGGCAGCCTGGGCCGCCGGGAGCCCCCGCCGCACGCGGACCTCGACCTCGTGCTGGTGCACGACGGGCGGCCGGAGATCGCCGCCCTCGCCGACGCCGTCTGGTACCCGATCTGGGACGCCGGCCTGCGCCTGGACCACTCGGTGCGCACCGTCTCGGAGGCCGTGGGGGTGGCCTCCACCGACGTCAAGGCCGGCCTCGGGCTGCTCGACGTCCGGCTGGTGGCCGGGGACGCCGGCCTCGCCGCGGCGCTGCGGACGGCGACCCTGGCCAGCTGGCGCCAGTCGGCGTCCCGGCTGCTGCCGCAGCTGCGCGACCTGCGGCGCGGGCGCGCCCGGCAGGTCGGTGAGCTGACCTTCCTGCTCGAGCCGGACCTCAAGGAGGCCTACGGCGGGCTGCGGGAGGGGCAGGTGCTGCGCGCGGCGGCCGCCGCCCAGCTGGCCGACGAGCCGACGGCCGAGGCCGAGCAGGCCTACGCGTTCCTGCTCGACGTCCGCGACGAGCTGCGCCGGCGGTCCGGCCGGCCCACCGACGTGCTGGTCCGCCAGGAGCAGCGGCCGGTCGCGGTGGCGCTCGGGCTGCCCGACGAGGACGCGCTGCTGCGCGAGGTGAGCCTGGCCGGGCGGCGGCTGGCCTTCGTCGCCGACGAGACCTGGCGGCGGGTGGAGGCGGCCCTCGTCCGCCGTCCCCGCGGCCGTTACCGCCGGGTGCGCCGCGAGCCGCTGGCCGAGGGGGTGGTCCGCCAGGGCGACGAGGTCGTCCTCGCCCGCGACGCCCGCCCGGCCGCCGACCCCGGCCTGGTGCTCCGCGGCGCGGCGGCCGCCGCCCGGGCCGACCTGCTGCTGTCGCCGTACACGCTCAAGGTGCTCGCGGTGCACTCGCCGCCGGTGCCGGAGCCGTGGCCGGCCGAGGTGCGCTGGTCGTTCCTCCGGCTGCTGGCCAGCGGCCGGTCCGCGGTCGCGGTGCTCGAGCAGCTCGACCAGGAGGGGCTGCTGGCCCGGCTGCTGCCCGAGTGGGACCGGGTGCGCTCGCTGCCGCAGCGGCACCCCTGGCACCGGTTCACGGTGGACCGCCACCTGGTCGAGGCCGCCGCCGCGGCGGCCGAGCTGACCCACGACGTCGACCGGCCCGACCTGCTGCTGGTCGGCGCGCTGCTGCACGACATCGGCAAGGGCTGGCCCGGCGACCACAGCGTCGTCGGCGAGCCGGTCGCCGCGCAGATCGCCACCCGGATGGGCTTCTCCGATACCGACGTCGCCACCGTGGCGGCGATGGTGCGCCACCACCTGCTGCTTCCCGACACCGCCACCCGCCGGGACATCGACGACCCCGCCACCGTCGCGCGGGTCGCGGCGACCATCGGGCACGACCCCGCGCTGCTGCAGCTGCTGCACGCCCTGGCCCAGGCCGACGGCGCGGCCACCAGCAGCTCCGCGTGGAGTCCGTGGAAGGCGCACCTGGTCGCCGCCCTCGTCGCCCGCGTGCAGGCCCACCTCGGCGGGGCCCCGGTCCGCGAACCGGAGCCGGTGCTGCAGGCCGGCGAGCCCCAGGTCAGCTCCGAGGGGACGCACGGCGTGAGCGTCGGGGTGGAGGACGTCGCCGACGGCCAGCAGGTCACCTTCACCGCGCCGGACCGGCACGGCCTGTTCAGCAACCTGGCCGGGGTGCTGGCCCTCAACCAGCTCGACGTCCGGGCCGCGAAGGTCAACGTGGTCGGCGGGCGGGCCACCGCGGTCTTCGCCGTCCGGCCGCGGTTCGGGCGGGTGCCGGTGCCGGCGATCCTGGCCGACGCCGTGCGCGCGGCCCTGGAGGGCACCCTGCCGCTGGCCGACCGGCTGCGGCAGCGCGAGGCCGACTACCGGCAGGACGCCGCCCGGGCCACGCCGCCGCGGATCGCGTGGCACAACGGCGAGGTGACCGGCGACGCCACCGGGATCGTCGAGGTGCGGGCGGGGGACCGGGCGGGCCTGCTGTACCGGCTCACCGCCGCGATCGCCGCCGAGGGCCTCGACGTGACGTCGGCGCGGATCGAGACCCTCGGCGCCGACGCCGCCGACCACTTCTACGTGTGCAACCCGTCGGGCGAGCCGATCGGCGGCGAGCAGCGGGCCCGCGTGGACGCCGCGCTGGCGGCCGCGGTCCGCGGCGCGGTGCCCGAGCCGGTGACCGCGCCGGGGGACACGCCGGGCTGAGGTCCCAGGAACTGTCGGACCCCCGTGTCAGCCTCGCGGGCGAGTGGGACGGAACGGTCCCGTCGTCCGGGGGAGGGAACCCGCATGCACCACCGGTCCTTCGAGATCGCGGCGGCCGAGGGGCGCGTGTGGCACTGCCCGGCCTGCGCGGACGACCGGGAGTTCGTGCAGCCGCCCTGCGTCGACGGGCACACCGACGACGGCGGCGAGTGCCCCGAGTGGGCCTGCGCCGACTGCGGGACGGCGGTGTTCTCCGCCGCCTCGGTCGCCGTCGTGCCGGTCGCCGCCCGCCGCGCCGCCTGAGAAAGGACCCCGTCCCCCCACCCTTCGCCGGCTCAGGGCGGGCCCCGGAACGGGGCCGTCATGGGAGGGCCGGTGGCGCGCGCCGCCCGGCTCGGGTGCTGCGCTCGTTAGGCTGGTCGGGAGGTGGCGCGACGGCCCCGGGTCCCCGGGTGCCGGCAGCCGAGCAGCCGGTCGGTCCGACCGGCCGGCCGCGCCCGCGAGAACTGCTGAGGACGTGCTGTGTTCGAGACCCTCTCCGACCGCCTCGACAAGGTGTTCAGCGGCCTGCGCGGCAAGGGCCGGCTCACCGACGCCGACATCGACGCGACCGCGCGCGAGATCCGCATCGCGCTGCTGGAGGCCGACGTCGCCCTGCCGGTGGTGCGGGCCTTCATCACCGCGGTCAAGGACCGGGCGCGCGGCGCCGACGTCTCCCAGGCGCTGAACCCCGCGCAGCAGGTCATCAAGATCGTCAACGAGGAGCTCATCGAGATCCTCGGCGGGGAGACCCGCCGGCTGCGGTACGCCAAGCAGTCGCCGACGGTCATCATGCTGGCCGGTCTGCAGGGGTCGGGTAAGACGACCCTGGCCGGCAAGCTCGGCCGCTGGCTCAAGGCCCAGGGCCACACCCCGCTGCTGGTCGCCGCCGACCTCCAGCGGCCCAACGCGGTCAACCAGCTGTCGATCGTCGCGGGCCAGGCCGGGGTCGACGTCTTCGCGCCCGAGCCGGGCAACGGCATCGGTGACCCGATCCGCGTCGCCGCCGACTCCATCGAGCACGCCCGCCGCACCATGCACGACGTCGTGGTGGTCGACACCGCCGGCCGGCTGGGCATCGACGCCGAGCTGATGGCCCAGGCCGCCGGCATCCGCGACGCCGTGCAGCCGGACGAGACGCTGTTCGTCGTCGACGCGATGATCGGTCAGGACGCCGTCAACACCGCGGAGGCCTTCCGCGACGGGGTCGGGTTCTCCGGGGTCGTCCTCACCAAGCTCGACGGTGACGCCCGCGGTGGTGCGGCGCTCTCGGTCCGGTACGTGACCGGCCAGCCCATCATGTTCGCCTCCACCGGCGAGAAGCTCACCGACTTCGACGTCTTCCACCCCGAGCGGATGGCCTCGCGCATCCTCGGCATGGGCGATGTGCTCACCCTCATCGAGCAGGCCGAGCAGGCCTTCGACGCCGAGCAGGCCGAGAAGATGGCCGGCAAGCTCGCCTCGCGGGAGGGCTTCACCCTCGAGGACTTCCTCGAGCAGATGATGGCCATCCGCAAGATGGGGCCGATCGCCAACCTGCTGGGCATGCTGCCCGGCGCAGGGGCGATGAAGGAGCAGCTCAAGCAGGTCGACGACCGCGACCTGGACCGCACCGCGGCGATCATCCGGTCGATGACCCCCGAGGAGCGGGTCAACTCCAAGATCATCAACGCGTCGCGCCGGGTGCGCATCGCCAACGGCTCCGGTGTCACCGTCACCGAGGTCAACCAGCTGCTGGAGCGCTTCGCGCAGGCCCAGAAGATGATGGGCCAGATGGCCGGCAGCATGGGGCTGCCCGGCATGGGCCCGATGTCGAAGAAGGCCCGCGGCCGCCAGATGCAGGCCCAGCCCAAGAAGGGCAAGAAGGGCAAGGGGAAGGGCAAGGGCGGCCCCGCCCGCCGGCCGATGGGCGCTCCGGGCCTGCCGCCCGGCGCCGGCTTCCCCGGCGGGCTCCCGGGCGGGATGCCGGGTGGGATGCCCGGGGGGATGCCGTCGCTGCCGCCCGGCCAGGGCCTGCCCGACCTCACCAAGCTGAACTTCGACCAGTTCAAGGACGACCGGCCGTGACACTGGCTCGCCTCCGCCCCCGGTCCGCTCCTCGCTCGTTCCTCGCTGCGATGCTCCCGGCGGCGTCGGCTCGCGCACGCCGGTGACCGCCCCGGCGGTGACCGCTCCGGCCCTGCACCTCGCCGGCGTCCTGCTGCCCGAGGCCGAGCACCGCGACGTGTGGGTCCGGGACGGGCGGCTGACCTTCGACCCGGTCCCCGGCGCGGAGACCGTCAGCCGCGGCGGCTGGCTGCTGCCGGGGCTGGTCGACGCGCACTGCCACGTGGGCATCGGGCGCGGCGGCGTGCACGTCGAGGACCTCGCCGGGCTCCGCCGGCAAGCGGTCGCCGAGCGGGACGCCGGGGTGCTGGCCCTGCGCGACTGCGGCTCGCCGGTCGACACCCGCGCGCTGGACGACGAGCCGGACCTCCCGCGGATCATCCGCGCCGGCCGGCACCTGGCCGCGCCGCGCCGCTACATCCCCGGGCTGGCGGTCGAGCTCGCGCCGGACGACCTCGTGGCCGGGGTGCGGGTCCAGGCCCGCCGCGGCGACGGCTGGGTGAAGCTCGTCGGCGACTGGATCGACCGCGGTGCCGGCGACCTGGCCCCCGAGTGGCCGGCCGAGACCCTGCGCGCGGCGATCGCGGCCGCGCACGAGGAGGGGGCGCGGGTGACCGCGCACACCTTCGGCACCGACGCGCTGCCCGACCTCATCGGCGCGGGCATCGACTGCATCGAGCACGGCACCGGACTCACCGAGGAGCTGGTCGGCGAGATGGCCGCGCGCGGCACCGCCGTCGTCCCGACGCTGGTCAACGTGGAGAACTTCCCGTCCTTCGCGGCTGCGGGGGAGGCGAAGTTCCCCGCCTACGCCAGCACGATGCGGCGGCTGTACGCGACGTCGGGGGCGGTGGTCCGGGCGGCGTACGAGGCCGGCGTGCCGGTGTTCGCCGGCACCGACGCCGGTGGCGGCATCGACCACGGCCGCATCGCCGACGAGGTGCGCGCCCTGGCCGCGGCCGGGCTGCCGGCCGAGGCGGCGCTGGGCGCGGCGTCGTGGGCGGCCCGGGACTGGCTGGGCCTGCCGTGCATCGAGGAGGGCGCACCGGCCGACCTCGTCGTCTACGACGGCGACCCGCGCGCGGACCTCGACACCCTGGCCCGGCCCCGCCTCACCGTGCTGCGCGGCCGCGTCTACTGACCGACCGGCGGGCCCAGCTCGAGGGTGACCTCCGCGCCCGCGGGGGAGGAGGACACCCGCAGCGCGCCCCCGGAGCCCTCCGCGGTGCGGCGGGCGATGTCCAGCCCGAGGCCGGTCGAGCCGCCCCCGCTGGTCCCGCGGTCGACGGCGGTCGGCGGCAGCCCCGGCCCGGCGTCGGCCACGGTGACCTCCGCGCCGCCACCGGCCCGCGGTCGGACGGCGACCCGGAACCCGGCGCCCTCGGGCGTGTGGGCGAAGACGTTGCCCAGCAGCGCGTCGACGGCCGCGCCCAGGTCGGCGGCGGCCACCCGCACCGGCAGCGGCCCCGCGGCGAGGTCGACGTCCACGGCCCGCCGCTCCTCCTCCGCCAGCACCGACCAGAAGCGGACCCGCTCGCCGACGACGGCCGCGGCGTCGCACCCGGCCCCCAGGCCCTCGCGGACGGTCCGCCGCGCCTCGCTGATCACCTCGTCGACGCCGCGGCTGACCGCGTCGACGTCGCCGAGCAGCCGCTCGCGGTCGGCCGGCGGCAGGGCCTCGATATCCAGCCGCAGGGCGGTCAGCGGGGTGCGCAGCCGGTGCGCGAGGTCGGCCGCGGCCTCCCGCTCGGCGGCGAGCAGCTCACCGATCCGGCCGGCCAGCCGGTTCATCGCGGTGCCCACCTCGCGGACCTCGTCCGGCCCGGCCGGCGTCACCCGCGCGGCCAGGTCACCGCTGCCCAGCCGGTGCGCGGTCGTCGCGAGGTCGGTGACCGGGCGGGTCAGCGAGCGCGCCAGCCGGTCGGCGACCAGCAGCGCCAGCAGCAGCAGGACGACGCCCAGCCCGGCGAGCACCAGCCAGGTGCGGGTGACCCCCGCGTGCAGCTCCGCGGCCGGGACGAAGACCTCGACCACCGCTGTCCCGTCGTCGCGGCGCACCGGCTGGACCAGGCGGGTGCCGTCCTCGCCCTCGCGCACCTCGGCGCTCGACGGCGCGGGGTCCGCGCCCAGGACGCCGACCTCGCCGAGCCACGTGTCGTCGACCCAGCGCACCGCGACCGTCCCGCCGTCGGAGACGGGCAGGCCGGCGGCCACCTCCGCGCGCTCGTCGAGCCCGACGACGGGGATGAGCAGCTGCAGCTGGACGCGGGCGGCGTCCAGCGCCCGGCCCTCCGCGACCCGCGCCACCAGCGCCGCCGCCGGCAGGAGGAAGGCCAGCAGCACGACCGACGTGGTCGCCGCCACCAGCAGCGTGATCTGCCGCCTCACGAGCCCGGCTCGGCCAGCCGGACACCCACCCCGCGGACGGTCTGCAGCAGCCGCGGCTCGGCCGCGGACTCGCCGAGCTTGCGGCGCAGCCAGGACAGGTGCACGTCGACGGTCTTGTCCGAGCCGCCGTAGGGCTGCTGCCAGACCTCGGTGAGCAGCTCCCGCTTGGGCACCACGGTGCCGGCCCGCGCGGCGAGGTAGGCGAGCAGGTCGAACTCCTTCGGGGAGAGCTCCACCTGCTCCCCGGCGTGCGTGACGCGCCGCGAGCGCGGGTCGACGGTGAGGTCGCCGACGGTCACCGGGGCCGGCCCGCCCTCGGCGCCGGCGGCCCGGCGCAGCACCGCCCGGATGCGGGCCTCCAGCTGGCCCGCGGAGAACGGCTTGACCACGTAGTCGTCGGCGCCGGCGTCCAGGGCGGCCACGACGCTGCCGTCGTCGTCCCGCGCCGTCGCGACGATCACCGGGACGGCGGAGACGGCGCGCAGCATGCGCAGCAGCTCACCGCCGTCGAGGTCGGGCAGCCCGAGGTCGAGGACCACGAGGTCAGGGCGGTCCTCCACGGCCGACCGGAGGCCGGTCAGGGCGGTGCCGGCCGAGCTCACGGCGTGCCCGCGCTCCCGCAGCGCGCGGATCAGCGCGGTGCGGATGCGCTCGTCGTCCTCCACCACCAGGAGCTGGGCCACGGCCGGACGCTAGCGCCGCCGGGGCCTGCGGGGGCGTCCCCCAGGAGGGGGGTGTGCTCCCGTGCCTTCCCTTGGCACCGTCTTAACGTGGCCTTGACCGAGGCGGCGACAGGGTGTGCCGCATGAAGCGAACCGTCGCACTCGGAGCCCTCTGGACCGCCTCGGCTGCCGCGGCCGTCGGGCTCGGATTCCTCGCCGTGTCCTTCGTCGACGCGGGCGCCGCACCCGCCACCCGGCCGGCCGCGGTCACGACGTCGGCGCCCTCCCCGTCGACCCAGGGCGATCCGACCGCACCGACCCCGGAGCCGGCGGCGGCGCCGTCGGGGGAGTACGCCACGGTCGGGGGGACGGTCTACGCCTCCTGCGACGGCGACGTCCTGGACGTGGCCGCCGCGCCGGCCGCCGGGTGGTGGCTCGACGACCAGGACGCCGGCGGCGAGGTGGAGTTCGAGAGCGCGACGCAGAAGGTCGAGGTGCACGTCTCCTGCGCCGGCGGCAGCCCCGTCTTCTCCGACGAGGGCGTCCGGGCCGACGCGAACGAGCGCGAGGACTCGTCCCGCACCTCGAGCTCCGCGTCGTCGAGCGCGCCGGTCGACGACTCCGCCGGCCGGGTGGGCGGCGGCCACGGGTCCGACGACCCGCCCGGTGACGACTCCGCGGGCCGGGGCGACGACTCCGGCTCGGACGACGACAGCGGTCGGGGCCGCGGCCGCGGTAGTGACGACTGAGCGATCGGTCGTCGTGAGGTGGGGGCTCGGCGCTGCGCCAGGGGGCACCTGGAGGCGGTGTCGGCCGGTAGGCCGACAATGTCTCCGTGCTGTTGCGGATGTCCACCCTGTTCCTGCGCACCCTGCGCGACGACCCGGCCGACGCCGAGGTCCCGAGCCACCGCCTGCTGGTCCGGGCCGGCTACATCCGGCGGGCGGCGCCGGGCGGGTTCACCTGGCTGCCGCTGGGCTACCGGGTCTTCCGCAACGTCGAGCGGGTCATCCGCGAGGAGATGGACCGGATGGGCGCCCAGGAGGTGCACTTCCCGGCGCTGCTGCCCCGCGAGCCCTACGAGGCCACCGGCCGCTGGACCGAGTACGGCGACAACCTCTTCCGCCTCAAGGACCGCCGCGGCGTGGACCACCTGCTCGGCCCCACGCACGAGGAGATGTTCACGCTCCTGGTGAAGGACCTGTACTCGTCGTACAAGGACCTCCCGCTGTCGCTGTACCAGATCCAGACCAAGTACCGGGACGAGGCGCGGCCCCGGGCCGGCCTGCTGCGCGGCCGCGAGTTCACGATGAAGGACAGCTACTCCTTCGACGTCGACGACGCCGGCCTGGACAAGAGCTACGCCGCCCACCGCGACGCCTACATCCGGATCTTCGACCGGCTCGGGCTGGAGTACGTGATCGTCTCGGCGATGTCCGGGGCGATGGGCGGGTCCAAGAGCGAGGAGTTCCTGCACCCCACCGAGATCGGCGAGGACACCTTCGTCCGCTCGGCCGGCGGCTACGCGGCCAACGTGGAGGCGGTCACCACCGTCGTCCCCGACGACATCCCGCTGGAGGGCCTGCCCGAGGCGCACGTCGAGGACACCCCCGACACCCCGACCATCGAGACCCTCGTCGCGGTCTCGCAGGAGATGTTCCCGGACGCCGGGTACACCGCCGCGTCGACGCTGAAGAACGTCGTCGTCACGCTGGTCCACCCCGACGGGACGCGCGAGCCGCTGGTCGTCGGCCTCCCCGGCGACCGGGAGGTCGACCTCAAGCGCCTCGAGGCCCAGGTCGCCCCGGCCGAGATCGCGCCGTTCGAGGACTTCGCCGAGCACCCGCAGCTGGTCAAGGGCTACATCGGCCCGCAGGTGCTCGGCGCCGACAGCCCGTCGGGGATCCGCTACCTCGTCGACCCGCGGATCGTGCCCGGCAGCCGCTGGATCACCGGGGCCAACGAGACCGGCAAGCACGTCTTCGACCTCGTCGCCGGCCGGGACTTCGGCTGGGACGGCGTCGTCGAGGCCGCCGAGGTGCTGCCCGGCGACCTCGCCCCGGACGGCTCCGGCCCGCTGGAGCTGGCCCGCGGCGTGGAGATCGGCCACATCTTCCAGCTCGGCCGCAAGTACGCCGAGGCGCTCGAGCTCAAGGTGCTCGACGAGAACGGCAAGCTTGTCACGGTGACCATGGGCTCCTACGGCATCGGCGTCTCCCGCGCCGTGGCCGCGATCGCCGAGTCCACCCACGACGAGCTGGGCCTGGTCTGGCCGCGCGAGATCGCGCCGGCAGACGTGCACGTGGTCGCCACCGGCAAGGACGCCGCCGTCTTCGAGACCGCCGAGTCCCTCGCCCAGGAGCTGGTCGCCGCCGGGCTGACGGTCCTCTACGACGACCGGCCGAAGGTGTCGCCGGGGGTGAAGTTCAAGGACGCCGAGCTGCTCGGGATGCCGACCATCGTCACGGTGGGCCGCGGGCTGGCCGACGGCGTCCTCGAGCTGCGCGACCGCGCGACCGGTGAGCGCGAGCAGGTGCCGGTCGCCGAGACCGCGGCCCGCGTGCTGGCCGCCGTCCGCGGTCAGTCCGCGACGAGTTCGACCTCGTAGCCGTCGGCGTCCTCGAGGTAGGCGGCCCGGTGCTCCGGGCCGCCGGCGAACGGGTGCCGGTCGGGGAACAGCAGCCGCCAGCCGTGGGACGGCGCCTCGGCGACGAGTGCGTCGAGCTCGGCGGCCGTCCCGGCCCAGAACGCGAGGTGGTTCAGGCCGGGGGCGCGCCGCTCGTGGACGGCGCCGGTCAGGGCCGGGGACTGCTCGACGACGACGTAGACCCCGTCGGCCCGCCACGACCGGCCGTGGGCCCAGGACTGGTACGGCTGCGCGCCGAGCGCGGTCAGCAGCCACCCCCACGAGCGCTCGGCGCGGGCCAGGTCGGGGACCCACAGCTCGACGTGGTGCAGCAGACCTCGCCTCGGCATGGGGTCATCCTGCGGATCTGGCATGATGGTCGGTCGAACACGGCGGTGGGCGGCCCTCTCACCGTTGCCGGCCGTGTCCCTGGCTCCGCCCCGGCGTACCCCACGCGTCCGTCCGGCGAGCAACCGACGAAAGCGTTCGAGGAGAACACGAGCCACCGTGGCCACCAAGATCAAGCTCATGCGCCTGGGCAAGATGCGCGCCCCGTACTACCGGATCGTCGTCGCCGACGCCCGCACCAAGCGGGACGGCCGCTCGATCGAGACGATCGGCAAGTACCACCCGAAGGAGGACCCGTCCTTCATCGAGGTCGACTCCGAGCGGGCGCAGTACTGGCTGGGTGTCGGCGCGCAGCCGACCGAGGCCGTCGCCGCCATCTTCCGGGTGACCGGTGACTGGCAGAAGTTCAAGGGCGAGCCGGCCCCGCCGCCCATGAAGGTCGCCGCCCCGAAGCCGGACAAGAAGGCCCTCTACGAGGAGGCCGTCCGCAACGCGGGTGCCGAGGAGCCGGCCGCCGGCGCCACCACCCCGAAGAAGAAGGCCGCCCCCAAGGCCGACGACGCCGCCGCGGCCCCCACCGGGGACGCCGCCGCCGAGACGCCCGCCGAGTAAGACGTGCTCGAAGAGGCGCTCGAGCACCTGGTCAAGGGCATCGTCGACCACCCCGAGGACGTCACGGTCGACCTGCTCAGCAGCCGGCGCGGCAAGACCCTGGAGGTCCGGGTGCACCCCGACGACCTCGGCAAGGTCATCGGCCGCGGCGGGCGCACCGCCAAGGCGCTGCGCACCGTGATGACCGGCGTCGGCGGCCGGGGCCTGCGGGTCGACGTCGTCGACACCGACGGGCGCTGAGCCTCCCCTCGTTGAGCACCGCCTCCGACGAACCCACCGACACCGTGGTGGTCGGCCGCATCGGCCGGCCCCACGGTGTCCGTGGTGAGGTGACCGTCGAGGTCCGCACCGACGACCCCGACCTCCGGTTCGCCCCCGGCACCGTCCTGCTCACCGAGCCCGCCGCGCGCGGGCCGCTCACCGTCGCCGGACGCCGCTGGCACCGCGACGTCCTCCTGCTGTCCCTCGAGGGCCCCGGCGGCCAGACCGTCGACAGCCGCGAGGCGGCCGAGGAGCTGCGCAACACCGAGCTGCACGTCGCCGTCGCCGACCTGCCGCAGCTCGACGACCCCGACGTCTTCTACGACCACCAGCTGGTCGGCCTCACCACCCGCCTGCCCGACCAGACCGTGCTGGGCGAGGTGACCGCCGTCCGCCACGAGGGCGCCGACCTGCTGGTCGTCCGCCGGGACGAGGGCGGGGAGCTGCTCGTCCCGTTCGTGGCGGCGATCGTGCCGACCGTCGACGTGGCGGGCGGCTTCGTCGTCGTCGACCCGCCCGAGGGGCTGCTGGACCTGTGACCTTCCGGATCGACGTCGTCACGATCTTCCCCGAGTACCTGGCTCCGCTGCGCCAGTCGCTGCTGGGCAAGGCCGTCGAACGGGGCCTGGTCGACATCGGCGTGCACGACCTGCGGCAGTGGACCGACGACGTCCACCGCACCGTCGACGACGCCCCCTACGGCGGTGGACCGGGCATGGTCATGCGCCCGGAGCCGTGGGGCCGCGCGCTGGACGCCGTCCGCCCGCCGGGCACCCGGCTGGTCGTGCCCACCCCGGCCGGGCGCCCGTTCACCCAGGCGATGGCGGCGGAGTGGTCGCGGGAGCCGGGCCTGGTCTTCGCCTGCGGTCGCTACGAGGGCATCGACCAGCGGGTCGCCGACTGGGCCGCCGACGCCGGGCCGGTGTCGGAGGTCTCCCTCGGCGACTACGTGCTCGCCGGCGGGGAGTCCGCGGTGCTGGTCATGGTCGAGGCGGTCACCCGGCTGCTGCCCGGCGTGGTGGGCAACCGCGAGTCGGTCGAGTTCGACTCGCACGCCGACGGCCTGCTCGAGGGCCCCTCCTACACCCGGCCGGCGTCGTGGCGCGGTCACGACGTCCCGCCGGTGCTGCTCTCCGGCGACCACGCCGCGATCGCCCGGTGGCGGCGGGCGGAGTCGCTGCGCCGGACGGCGGCCCGCCGGCCCGACCTGCTGGCCGCGCTCCCGGAGGACGCGCTGACGCCCGCCGACCGGGCCGTCCTCGACGATGCCTGAGCGCGCCTGGGTGCGCCCGACCGCGCGCGTGGTGGTGCTGGACCCCGCCGGGCGGGTGCTGTTGCTGGGTGCGCGGCTGACCGATCCCGCGGTGCCGCCCGGCGAGGTGCTGTTCTGGTACACGCCGGGCGGGGGAGTGGAGCCCGGCGAGAGCGTGCGGGAGGCCGCCGTCCGGGAGCTGGCCGAGGAGATCGGCCTGCTCGTCGAGCCCGCCGCGCTGGAGGGCCCGGTGTGGTTCCGGCGACACGTCGGCCCGTTCGCCGGCGTCCCGATCGACTCCCGGGAGACCTTCTTCGTGCTGCGCGACATCGTCCACGAGGTGGACCCGCGCGGGCGCACCGAGCTGGAGCTCCTGGGGCAGGAGCCGCACCGCTGGTGGAGCGCCGCGGAGGTCGCCGCGGAGGCCGTGGAGTTCGCACCCCGGGAGCTGGCCACCCTGCTGCCGGAGTTGCTGGAGGGGCCCTGGACGGGGCCGCCGCGCTTCGTCGCCTGAAGATGTGGCACAGTAGAGAGCTGCTGCGGACCGTCGGCCCCTCGACGTCGAGCTCCTCCCGGAGTGCAGCTCCCCGGATCGGACAGCCGGGGCCGCTCGCTGTCCGCACCGCAGAAGACGCAACCGCTAGGACAGGACTGCCGCGATGAACACCCTGGACGTACTCGACGCCGATTCGCTGCGCGCCGACATCCCCGAGTTCCGCCCGGGCGACACCGTCAAGGTGCACGTGCGCGTCATCGAGGGCAACCGCTCCCGCATCCAGGTCTTCCAGGGTGTGGTCATCCGCCGTCAGGGCGGGGGCATCCGCGAGACCTTCACCGTCCGCAAGGTCAGCTTCGGCGTCGGCGTGGAGCGCACCTTCCCGGTGCACACCCCCGTCGTGGAGAAGATCGAGGTCGTGACCCGCGGTGACGTGCGTCGCGCCAAGCTGTACTACCTCCGCGAGCTCCGCGGCAAGGCCGCCAAGATCAAGGAGAAGCGCGAGACCGTCTCGCGCTGACACGCTCCACCGGCCGGGTGACCGGCCTGACGTCGGCGGGTCTCCCGCGGCCGTACGCTGGCTCCGATGAGCAGTGACCGGCCCGGGAGGCCCGCCGACGTCGTTCCGGAGGGCGAGGAGCCACGACCGGCCACCTCCACCGGTGAGATCGCACCCCGCGAGACCCGGTCCGCCGCCCGCCGGCGCCGCCGCCGGGAGCGCGCGGAGGAACGGAAGAAGGGCTCGCTGGTGCGCGAGCTCCCCGTGCTCCTGGTCGTCGCCTTCGTGCTCGCCCTGCTGGTGAAGACCTTCCTCGTGCAGGCGTTCTTCATCCCGTCCGGGTCGATGGAGCAGACGCTGCACGGCTGCCCGGGGTGCACCGGCGACCGCGTCCTGGTCAACAAGGTGCCGTACTGGTTCGGCGAGCCCGAGCCCGGCGACATCGTCGTCTTCCGGGGGCCGGACACGTGGTCGCCCGAGGTGGACGTCGCCGAGCCGAGCAACTGGTTCACCGGGGCGCTGCTGTGGCTGGGGCGCGCGGTCGGTGTCGCCCCGCCCAGCGAGGACGACTTCGTCAAGCGGGTGATCGCCACCGCGGGCCAGACCGTGGCCTGCTGCGACGCGCAGGGCCGGGTCACGGTGGACGGCGAGCCGCTCGACGAGCCCTACATCTACGAGAACACCCCGCTGGAGTCGCGGGCGTTCAGCCCGGTCATGGTCCCCGAGGGCCGGCTCTGGGTGATGGGTGACCACCGGTCGGCGTCGGCGGACTCGCGCTCGCACGTGGGCGACCAGCACTCCGGGACCATCGCGGTGAGCGACGTCATCGGCAAGGCCGCGCTGATCGTGTGGCCGCTGGACCGCTTCGACCTGCTGGACTCGCCCGACATCCAGGGCGTGGAGGCCGCCGGGGAACCGACGTCCGGTGCCGCGGCCGTGGCCGCTCCCTACGCCCTGGGACTGATGGGCGCGGTCCCGCTGACCGCCTGGCGACGACGACGCAGGGCTCCGGCCCGTCGGCTGCGCTGATCCGCCATCCCTCGACGAGACCCGCGCCACGCCTCCCGGCGTGCGCGGGTCTCGTCGTGTCCGGGAACTTTCCCGGAATGGACGTCGCCATGTCGACACGAATGGTCCGGTCGCCTTTTCGCTGTTCTCCGTGTGACTCGGCAATGGCGTCCGGAGTTCTGGGAAATTCCTCGGAGAATTTCTGAGAAAACGTTCAAGCAGCTCTCTCACTCGTCCGATGGAGATGGTGTAAGCCACCGAATGCGTGAAACGGAGCCTGCTGTGTCTGCAACCCTGGCGAGCGCCGCCCGCGGCGTCACCCGCGTGCTGATCCTCGCCGATGCCCCCGTCCTGCGGCGGGGTCTGGTGAGCATGATCAACGAGACTGCCGGCATGCAGTCGGTCGGGACCCCCGGCGAGCTGCGCCGGGCGCTGACCCTGGTCGAGACCGCCCGCCCGGACGCCGTCGTCGTCGAGCTGGGCCCCGGCCGCGCCGCCACGCTGAACGCCTGCCGGGACCTGCGCCGCCGGTACCCCCGGGTGACGATCGTGGCTCTGGGCACCTCCGAGGACCCGGCCGTGGTCAACGAGGCGCTGGCCGCCGGCGTCCGCGGCTACCTCATGATCAACACCTCGCCGACGCTGCTCGGGTGGGCGATCCTGGCCGCCCGCGCCGGCCGGACCGTGGTCGACCCGCAGATCCGCCGCGTCGAGCCGTCGGCCACCCCGGCCGCCAAGCCGCTGGCCCCCGAGGTGCCGCTGACCCGGCGCGAGTCCGACGTCCTCGACGAGCTGATCCAGGGCCAGTCCAACCGGCAGATCGGCCGCAACCTGTTCATCAGCGAGGACACCGTCAAGTCGCACGTGAAGGCGATCCTGCGCAAGCTGGGCGCCCGCGACCGGGCCCACGCGGTCTCCCTGGTGCTCTCCTCGCGCAACGGCGGGTGCACCTGCGGCGCCCACAGCCTCGCTCCCGCCGAGGTCTGAACCCCCCGTACTCCGGGGTGCCGGTGGACTCGCCGCCGTCGCCGGACCTCCGGGGCGCCCGTACGGACCGTCCGCCTCCTCGGCGGTCCGCCGGGCGCCACCCGGGTCGCTCGTCGGCCCACTGGGCCGCTGGTCGGCCCACCTGAGCCGCTGGTCGGCCCACCTGAGCCGCTCGCCGGCTCGCCCGGGCCGCTCGTCGGCTCGCCGATCGGGCCGCCGCCGGCCCGCCGGTCCCATGGGCCGGTCCCCTTTGACCCCGGGGACCGGCCCCTGGCGTCTCCGGCCCTCCGCACCGAGGCGGCCCGTCGAGCGGGCCCGCCGGGAGCGCGCCGTCCGGTCACTGGCGCGTCGTACTGTCGGACCGCGATGCCTCCCCGTACCACCCCCTCCGCCGTCCAACCGGGCCCCCGTGTCCGGCGGGTGCGGCCCGGCGAGGACCGGCCAGACGCCCTGTGGGACATGGAGCGGTCCCTGCGCCGCCGCGGCTTCGACGCGATCGCCGGCGCCGACGAGGCCGGCCGGGGCGCCTGCGCCGGGCCCCTGGTCGCCGCGGCCTGCGTGCTCCCCGCCGGTCGCCGGGGCCGGGTCCCCGGGCTGGCCGACTCCAAGCTGCTCACCGCGGCCGCGCGGGAGCGGGTCTACGCCGAGATCGTCGACCGCGCCGTCGCGTGGTCGGTCGTCGTCATCCCGGTGGCCGACCTCGATGCCCGCGGCATGCACGTGACCAACATCGAGGCGCTGCGCCGGGCGGTGTGGACCCTCGACCCGGGCGCGGACTACGTCCTCACCGACGGGTTCCCCGTGTCCGGCCTGGCCCGGCCCACGCTGGCGGTGTGGAAGGGCGACCGGGTGGCGGCGTGCGTCGCCGCCGCGTCGGTTCTGGCCAAGGTCACCCGCGACCGGATCATGCTCGACCTGCACGAGCGGTGGCCGGAGTACGACTTCGCCGTCCACAAGGGCTACATCACCGACGCCCACAGCGCCGCGCTGGACCGTCACGGCCCCTGCCCGGAGCACCGGATGCGGTTCGTCAACGTCGCCCGCGCACGCGATGCACACGCCGAGCGGGTACTCCAGCTGACCGGCTCCGCCGCGATGGTCGATGATGGGGCCATGCGCCCTGTGTCCGGAGAGTCGCGATGAGCACCGAGGACCTGGAGAAGTACGAGACCGAGATGGAGCTGCAGCTCTATCGCGAGTACCGGGACATCGTCCGGCAGTTCACCTACGTGGTGGAGACCGAGCGGCGCTTCTACCTGGCCAACGCCGTCGACCTGCAGGTCCGCGAGGCCGGGGGCGAGGTGTACTTCGAGCTCAAGCTCTCCGACGCCTGGGTGTGGGACATGTACCGGCCGGCGCGGTTCGTGCGCAACGTGCGGGTGCTGACCTTCAAGGACGTCAACGTCGAGGAGCTGGACAAGCCCGACCTCGAGCTGCCCGACGGCCCCCGGCTGACCTGACTCCCGCGCCACGGGGCCCAGGCTGCCCCGACGCCCCGTCGTGGACGCCGTGACCGTCCACAGGCGCCCCGTCCGTCCACAGACCGCCGCCGGGCATGGCGCCGGGGTCCGGGGCGACCGACGGTCGGCGGGTGGCAACGAGATCGGACCTCGGCATCCAGGGCGAGCGCATCGCCGCCGCCTACCTCACCGACAGGGGCCTGCGGGTCCTCGACCGCAACTGGCGCTGCCGCGACGGTGAGCTCGACATCGTCGCCCGCGAGGGCGAGGCGCTGGTCTTCTGCGAGGTGAAGACCCGCCGCGCCGTGGGCTTCGGCCACCCCGTGGAGGCGGTCGACCCGCGCAAGCAGCGCCGGCTGCGGACGCTGGCCCAGCGGTGGCTGGCCGCCCACGACGAGCACGCGCCCGAACTGCGGTTCGACGTGGTCGGCGTGCTGGTCCGGCCGGCGCGGCCGGCGCTGGTCACCCACCTGAGGGCGGCTTTCTCGTGACGCTCGCACGCACCTGGTCGGTCGGGCTCGCCGGGGTGCACGGCGCCATGGTCGACGTCGAGGTCGACATGTCGGCCGGGGTCCCGCAGGTGGTGCTCGTCGGCCTGCCGGACGCGGTCGTGCGGCAGTCGGTGGACCGGGTCCGCGCGGCCGTGGTGAACGCCGGCGGTCGCTGGCCGCTGCGCCGGATCACGATCGGTCTGTCGCCGGCGTCGATGCCCAAGCAGGGGAGCGGCTTCGACCTGGCCCTGGCCGCCGCGGTGCTCGCCGCGGACGGGGCGGTCCCCGCGGAGTCGGTGGGCAGGCTCGTGCTGGTCGGCGAGCTGGGCCTGGACGGCTCCGTCCGCGCCGTCCGCGGGGTGCTGCCCGCCGTGCTGGCCGCGGCCCGGGCGGGGCACGGCACGGTCGTCGTCCCCGCCGGGAACGCCGAGGAGGCGGCCTTGGTGGACAGCGTCGAGGTGCTGGCCGCCGGCACGCTCACCGACCTCGTCGCGCACCTGCGGGGCCGCACGGCGTTGCCTCGCCACAGCCGCGGCCCGCTGCCGCCGCCACCCCCGGGCCCGGATCTGGGGGACGTCGTCGGCCAGGCCATCGGGCGCCGCGCGGTCGAGGTGGCGGCCGCCGGTGGCCACCACCTCTTCCTGACCGGGCCGCCGGGCGCCGGCAAGACGATGCTCGCCGAGCGGTTGCCCGGCCTGCTCCCGCCGCTCGACGAGCAGGCGGCGCTCGAGGTCACCGCCATCCACTCCGTGGCCGGCGCACTGCCGCCCGGCGCGCCGCTGGTGACCCGCCCGACGTTCGAGGCGCCGCACCACTCCGCGACCATGGCGGCACTGGTCGGCGGCGGGTCCGGGCTGATCCGCCCGGGAGCGCTCTGCCGGGCGCACCGCGGCGTGCTCTTCCTCGACGAGGCCCCGGAGTTCCCGCGCGCGGTGCTGGACACCCTGCGCCAGCCGTTGGAGCGCGGGCAGGTGACGATCTCGCGGGCCAGCGGCGCGGCCACCTTCCCGTGCCGGGCGCAGCTCGTGCTCGCCGCCAACCCCTGCCCCTGCGCCAGCGCCGCGGGGGAGGCCGCCTGCACCTGCAGCCCGCTGGAGCGGCGGCGCTACCAGTCGCGGCTGTCCGGGCCGCTCCTGGACCGCATCGACCTGCGCGTCGACCTCCCCGCCGTCACCCGGGCGGCCTGGCTGGAGGCCGGCAGCGCCCCGGAGTCGACCGCGGTCGTGGCCGCGCGGGTGCTCGCGGCGCGCAGCACGGCCGCCGAGCGGCTCGCCGGCACGGGGCTCGGGCTCAACAGCCAGGTGCCCGGCCGGATGCTGCGGGAACGGTGGTCCCCGCCCCGGCCGGCGCTGCGGCTCGCGGAGCGGGCGCTGGAGCGGGGTGCGCTGTCGGTGCGCGGCTACGACCGCGTGCTGCGGGTCGCCTGGACCCTCGCCGACCTCGCCGGGCGGACGGTGCCCGCGCCCGACGACGTCGCGGAGGCGCTCGGCCTGCGGCTGCAGCGGGTGGCGGCATGACCGCCGTGCCGAGCCTCGACGAGGACATGGAGGAGGGGCTGGCCTCGCCCGCCGCCCTCGACGGGGTTGCCCCGCCGTCGGTGCGCCGGGCCCGGGCGTGGCTGAGCCGGGCGGCGGAGCCGGGGAGCATCCCGTTCTGGCGCTTCGTCGACGACCTCGGTCCCGTGGAGGCGGTGCGGCGGCTGCGGAGCGGCCGCGCACCCGACGCCGTCCGGGCTCTCGCGGGCGCACGGGTCGACCAGGACGCGTCCCTGGCCGACCTGACCCGCGCCGAGCGCTGCGGTGCCCGGCTGGTGGTCCCCGAGGACGACGAGTGGCCCGGCCTGCTCCTGCACTCGCTCACCCTCGCGACCAGCGAGGAGCCCGACGACCCCCGCCAGCAGTCGCCCCGCACGACGGCGCCGGTGCCGCCGGTGGCCCTCTGGGTCCGCGGCCCGGGTCGGCTCGACGACCTGGTCGACCGATCCGTCGCGATCGTCGGTGCCCGGGCGTCGACCGCCTATGGCGAGCACGTGGCGGGTGAGTTCGGGCACCGGTTGGGGGAGCGGGGCTGGACGGTCGTCTCCGGCGGTGCCTTCGGCATCGACGCGGCCGCCCACCGCGGCGCACTCGCCGCCGAGGCGCCGACCGTCGCCGTCCTGGCCTGCGGGGTCGACCGGGTCTACCCGGCGGCGCACGGGGCGCTGTTCCACCGGATCGCGGAGGAGGGGCTGCTGGTCAGCGAGTGGCCGCCCGGGGCCGCGCCGCACAAGCACCGGTTCCTGGTGCGCAACCGGCTCATCGCCGCACTGACCCGCGGCACCGTCGTGGTGGAGGCCGCCGCCCGGTCCGGTGCGCAGGCCACCGCGCGGCGGGCGGGCCGGCTCGGCCGACGCGTGCTGGTGGTGCCCGGTCCGGTCACCTCCGCGATGTCGGTGGGCTGCCACGAGCTGCTGCGCGACGAGGAGCTCGGTGCGGTGCTGGTGGCCAACGCCGCGCACGTGCTGGAGGAGGTCGGCCGGCTGGGGGAGGACCTCGCCGACCCGCCCGTGCGGCCGACCGAGCCGCGGGACGGGCTGTCGGACGTCGCCGTCCGTGTGCTCGACGCCTGCCCGGTGCGCTCCGGGGTCAGCCCCGAGCGGCTGGCCGCGACCGCCGGCTGCGACGTGCTCGACGTGCTGCGCGTGCTCCCGGCGCTGGAGCTGGCCGACCTCGTGGAGCGGACCGCTGCCGGGTGGCGGCTCGCCGCGCCGGACCGGCCCGGCCGGTGAACGCGGGGAGGGACGGGCGGGGACCCCGGTACCAGCGGGGAGGAACGGAACTGGCGGGTCCAGGGGTCGGCGCGGCTGCTTGACCGGCGGCGGGCGCCGTCGGACCGTTCCGGGGTGACCGCCCGGACCGCCGATGCGCGCGCTGCGCTGCCGCCGCAGCTGGCCGAGGCGCTGGCCGGGTACGAGGACCACCTGCGCACCCAGCGGGACCTGTCCGAGCACACCGTCCGCGGGTACGTGAGCGACGCCGTCTGGCTGCTCGACCACCTCACCCGGCGCGGCGGCACCCGGGTCGACGACCTCGACCTGGCCGCGTTGCGCAGCTGGCTGGCCCAGGGGCGCACCCGCGGCGCAGGGCGCGCCACCACCGCCCGGCGGGCCGCGGCGGCGCGGTCGTTCACCGCCTGGCTGCGGCGGGCCGGCCTCACCCCCGAGGACGTCGGCCAGCGGCTGGTCAGCCCCAAGGCGCACCGCGTCCTCCCCGACGTGCTCGCCCCGGACCAGGCGCGCGCCGTGGTGGAGTCCGCCGCCGGGGCGGAGGAGCCGGTCAGGTTGCGGGACGCGGTCGTCCTCGAGCTGCTCTACGCCAGCGGCATCCGGGTCAGCGAGCTGGTCGGGCTCGACGTGGACGACGTCGACCGCGGCCGCCGCCTCCTGCGGGTGCTCGGCAAGGGGCGCAAGGAGCGCAGCGTCCCCTACGGCGCTCCTGCCGAGCGGGCTCTCGACGCCTGGCTCACCCGCGGCCGTCCCGCCCTGGCGACGGCCGACTCCGGCCCCGCCCTGCTCCTCGGGCTGCGTGGACGGCGGCTGGACCCCCGCGAGGCGCGCCGCACGGTGCACGCCGCGGTGGCCGCCGCGCCCGGGGCGCCGGACATCGGGCCGCACGGCCTGCGCCACTCCGCGGCCACCCACGTGCTCGAGGGCGGCGCCGACCTCCGCTCGGTCCAGGAGCTGCTGGGCCACGCCAGCCTGGCCACCACCCAGATCTACACCCACGTGACCGTCGAGCGGCTGCGGGCGGTCCACGCCCAGGCCCACCCGCGCGCCTGAGGAGAGCCCCGACGTGTCTGACACAGTTGTCGTGCCCACGACCGAATCGCCCACCCTGCCCACCCCGAGGCGGCCCTGGCCGGCCTCCGGACCATCGGGAGCGCAGACAGTGCCCGAGGCCACCATCCACCGGCTCGACGGGGCCCACGACGACGCCGACGCCGCGCTGGCCGAGCTCTGGGCGAACTACGTCGCCGATCGCGACCCCGCCCTCCGGGACCGGCTGATCCTGCACTACGCCCCGCTGGTGAAGTACGTCGCCGGCCGGGTGGGCAGCGGCCTGCCCGCGCACGTCGAGCAGGCCGACCTCGTCTCCTACGGCACCTTCGGGCTGATCGACGCGATCACCCGCTACCAGCCCTCCCGCGAGGTGAAGTTCGAGAGCTACGCGATGGCGCGCATCCGCGGCGCGATCATCGACGAGCTGCGCAGCACCGACTGGATCCCGCGGTCGGTGCGGATGAAGGCGCGCCAGTTCGAGCGCACCGTCGCGACGCTCGAGAGCCGCCTGCAGCGCAGCCCCACCGACGAGGAGGTGGCCGCTGAGATGGACATGGACGTCGAGGAGGTCCGCAAGTTCCTCGGCCAGCTCTCCCTGGTCAACGTGGTGGCCCTCGACGAGCTGCTCTCCGACGACGAGGGCGGCGCCCCGCGCCTGGTCGACACCCTGCAGGACCCCAGCGCCCTGGACCCGCAGGCCATGGCCGAGCACGGTGAGGCCCGCCAGCTCCTCGCGCGGGCCGTGGAGCAGCTGCCCGAGCGGGAGAAGGTCGTGGTCAGCCTCTACTACTTCGAAGGCCTGACCCTGGCCGACATCGGCCGCGTGCTGGGCGTCACCGAGAGCCGCATCTGCCAGTTGCACACCAAGGCGGTGCTGCACCTGCGGACCAAGCTCGCCGACATCGCCTGACGGCGACCGGGGCTCCAGGTGCACCAGCCCACCCTCGTCTACGACGGGGACTGCGGCTTCTGCACCCGCGCCGCGGAGGTCGCCCGCCGCCTCCTGCCGCCGGACGCCGCGGTGACCCCGTGGCAGTCGGCCGACCTGGCGGCCATCCGGGTGACCCCGGCGCGGGCGCGGCGCGAGGTCCTCTGGGTGTCGCGGACCGGCCGCGTCGCCGGGGGTGCCCGCGCCGTGGCCGAGGCCCTGCGGGCGGCGGGCGGCCTCTGGGCGGTCCTCGGGGTCGTCCTGCTCGTGCCCCCGCTGTCCTGGGCGGCCGGGGGCGTGTACCGGCTCGTCGCGGCCAACCGCATGCGCCTGCCGGGCGGCACCGCGGCGTGCGCCGTCCCACCCCCGCCGCCCGACGAGCACCGGGGCGGCGCGGCGGAGCCGGGTCCCTGACCGCCGCCGGTCACCCGAGCGGCAGCAGCCGCACCTCCGGCGGTTCGAGCAGCGCCATCGGGTCCAGGTAGGTCTCCCCGCGGCGCAGCCCCCAGTGCAGGCAGGCGGCGGCCGGACAGCCGTCGTGCCCGGCGGTCAGCGTGCCCAGCGGGGAGCCCCGGGTCACCGCCTGGCCCGCGCCGACGCCCGCCACGACCGGCTCGTACGTCGTCCGCAGCCCGTCGGGGTGGTCGACGCTCACCACCGGCCGCCCGGCGACCATCCCCGCGAAGGCCACGACGCCGTCCCCGGCGGCCAGGACGACCGAGCCCGGCCCCCCGGCGAGGTCCACGCCCCGGTGACCGGCGGCGTACCGGTCCGGCGGCGGGTCGAACGGCCGGGTCACCGTGCCGTCGAGGGGCCGCACCCACAGTGCGGGGGACGACGGAGGCGTGGGCTCGGCGACGGCGGGAGCGGGGCCGAGCAGGAGTGCCCCCGCGAGCAGCAGGGGAGCGAGGCGGCGCACGCCGGCAGCCTCCGCCCGGGACCGGGTGCGCGGGCCGGTGGACGGCGGTCTGTGGACGGCCCCGGCCGCTGGGGAAGCCGTCCCCGCCCGGGGCGTATGCTCGTCGGTGCGACCCGTCTGAGCCGGGTCGACTTCGCGCGTCCTCGAGCTCGCTGGAACCAGCGGGCCGGTCGCCACCTCGGTCCCCGTGGGAGTCCTCCGCGGGGTGGTGTGGCGCCCGTGGACGCCAGGGCGGTGCACCACCCGGTGCCCGCGACAACCGAGGAGCGCGGTCGCCGAGCGGCCGCGCGCGACAGGAGGGCTGCGACCATGGCAGTCGTCAGCATGAAGCAGCTGCTCGACAGCGGCGTCCACTTCGGGCACCAGACCCGCCGGTGGAACCCGAAGATGAAGCGGTTCATCTTCACCGAGCGCAACGGCATCTACATCATCGACCTGCAGCAGACGCTCGGGTACATCGACAACGCCTACGAGTTCGTCAAGCAGACGGTCGCGCACGGCGGGACGATCCTGTTCGTCGGCACCAAGCGGCAGGCCCAGGAGGTCGTCGCCGAGCAGGCGCAGCGCGTCGGCATGCCCTACGTCAACCAGCGCTGGCTGGGCGGCATGCTCACCAACTTCTCGACCGTCCACAAGCGGCTGCAGCGGCTCAAGGAGCTCGAGGACATGGAGCAGACCGGCGTGATGGCCGGCCTGTCCAAGAAGGAGCAGCTGGGCCTGACCCGCGAGAAGGCCAAGCTCGAGCGCAGCCTCGGCGGTATCCGCGACATGCAGAAGGTGCCCAGCGCCATCTGGATCGTGGACACCAAGAAGGAGCACATCGCCGTCGGCGAGGCCCGCAAGCTCAACATCCCGGTCGTCGCGATCCTCGACACCAACTGCGACCCCGACGAGGTCGACTACAAGATCCCGGGCAACGACGACGCCATCCGCAGCATCACCGTGCTGACCCGTGTCGTCGCCGACGCCGTCGCCGAGGGCCTCATGGCCCGCTCGGCCGCGCAGGCCAACGCCGGCCGTGAGGACGGCGGCGAGCAGGTCATCGGCGGCGACGAGCCGCTGGCCGACTGGGAGCGCGAGCTGCTGACCGGCCAGCAGGGTGACGCCGCCGGCGCCACCGAGCTGCCCGAGACCCCGGCCGCCCCGCCCGCGGTGACCGCCGAGGAGGTCGCCCCGGTCGAGGGCGTGCCCGCGACCGGCGACACGGCCACCGGCACCCAGGGCGCCCAGAACGGCTGACCCGCGCCGGCGCCGTCCCCGCGCGACGCGGGGACGGCGCCGTGGCACGTCCGGACCACTCGGTCCGGGACACCTGACTTCGCACCACCGCCACCCAGACCCCAGAGGGAAGTGACATGGCTGACTTCACCGCTGCCGACGTCAAGCGTCTCCGCGACGCGACCGGCGCCGGGATGATGGACTGCAAGAAGGCGCTGACCGAGGCCGAGGGCGACTACGACAAGGCCGTCGAGCTGCTCCGGATCAAGGGCGCCAAGGACGTCGGCAAGCGCCTCGAGCGCTCGACGACCAACGGTGTCGTCGTCAGCAAGGACGGCGCGCTGCTCGAGCTGGACTGCGAGACCGACTTCGTCGCCAAGAACGCCGACTTCGTCAAGCTGGCCGAGCGGCTGCTGGACATCGTCCTGGAGCGCAAGCCGGCAGACATCGAGGCGCTGCTGGCCACCGAGGTGGACGGCCAGACCGTCGCCGCGCTGGTCGAGGCCGAGTCCGCCCGCATCGGCGAGAAGCTGGTCCTGAGCCGCTTCGCCGTCTTCGAGGGCACCACCGCCACGTACCTGCACAAGCGGGCCACCGACCTGCCGCCGGCCATCGGCGTGGCCGTGCAGTACTCCGGTGGCAGCGAGGACGCCGCGCGCAGCCTGGCGATGCACATCGCCGCGGCGCGCCCGCGCTTCCTCAACCGCGACGAGGTGCCGGCCGAGACCGTCGAGACCGAGCGCCGCGTGGCCGAGCAGACCGCCAAGGAGGAGGGCAAGCCCGAGCAGGCGATCGTCAAGATCGTCGAGGGCCGCGTCAACGCCTTCTACAAGGACTTCGTCCTGCTCGAGCAGCCGTCGATCACCGAGCCCAAGCGCACGGTGAAGCAGATCCTCGACGACGCCGGCCTGACCGTGGAGCGGTTCGCCCGCTTCGAGGTCGGCCAGGCCTAGTCGGCCCTCCTGCAGGGTCCCGCCGTGAGCGTGCGAGCGGCGGTGGACAGGAGAGTCCTCTCCCACCGGCCCCGTCCCGATCCCGGGACGGGGCCGGTGGTCTGTCCGGGGTCCGACCGCGGGTACCCCTGCCCGCGACAGGCCGCGGAGCCCATGCGGCAGGATCAGGGGAACGTCGCCGAGCGAGGGAAGAACCGTTGACAGACACCGCCGCGCCGGAGGACAGCGTGCCGCTGTCCGCCCCCTCCGCCTTCGAGCCCGCCGATGACACGGGCTACAAGCGGGTCCTGCTGAAGCTCTCCGGTGAGGCCATGGGCAACGGCAAGGTGGGCGTCGACTCGACCACCGTGCAGAGCATCGCCGAGCAGCTCGCCAAGGTCGTCCACGGCGGCACCCAGGTCGCCGTCGTCATGGGCGGCGGCAACTTCTTCCGCGGCGCCGAGCTGTCGCAGGCGGGCATGGACCGCCGGCACGCCGACTACATGGGCATGCTCGGCACGGTCATGAACTGCCTGGCGCTGCAGGCGTTCTGCGAGCAGGTGGGCCTCGAGACGCGCGTCCAGACCGCGATCACCATGGGGCAGGTCGCCGAGCCCTACATCCCGCGCAAGGCGGTCCGGCACCTGGAGAAGGGCCGGCTGGTCATCTTCGGCGCCGGTGCCGGCATGCCCTACTTCTCGACCGACACGGTCGCGGCCCAGCGGGCGCTCGAGATCGGCTGCCAGGTGCTGCTGATGGCCAAGAACGGGGTGGACGGCGTCTACGACGACGACCCGCGCACCAACCCCGACGCGGTCATGTACCACCACCTCGACTACGCCACGGTGCTGGCCAAGCAGCTCAAGGTGGCCGACGCGACGGCGATCAGCCTGTGCATGGACAACCGCATGCCGATCGTCGTCTTCAACCTGCTGCGCGACGGCAACATCGCGCGGGCCGTCGCAGGTGAGAAGATCGGGACGCTGATCAGCGACCCGGCCTGAGCGGCCGGTCCCCGCAAGCAGACCCGCGACACCGGCGGTGGAGTCCCCGCCGCCCCAGGAGGAGAGACCCGTGATCGACGACACCCTGCTCGATGCCGAGGAGCGGATGGACAAGGCCCTGTCGGTCGCACGGGAGGACCTCGGCTCGGTGCGCACCGGGCGGGCCGCGCCGGCGATGTTCAACAAGATCCTGGTCGACTACTACGGCAGCCCGACGCCGGTGCCGCAGATGTCGTCGATCACCGTGCCGGAGGCGCGGATGGCCGTCATCAAGCCCTACGACAACGGCCAGCTGTCGAGCATCGAGAAGGCCATCCGCGACAGCGACCTCGGCGTCAACCCGACCAACGACGGCCAGATCATCCGCGTGGTCTTCCCGCAGCTGACCGAGGAGCGCCGCCGCGACCTGGTCAAGATGGCGCGGTCCAAGGGCGAGGACGCCAAGGTCGCCATCCGCAACATCCGGCGGCGCAGCAAGGAGGAGCTCGACCGCATCGCCAAGGACGGCGAGGCGGGCGAGGACGAGGTGCGCCGCGCGGAGAAGGAGCTCGACGACCTCACCGCCAAGCACGTGCACTCCATCGACGAGGCGGTCAAGCACAAGGAGAGCGAGCTGCTCGAGGTCTGAGCGCTCCCGGCTCCTCCCGCACATGACACCCGACCCCGACACCGGGCCGATCCCGCCCTCCGGCCGGCGCCCCTCACCGCCCCAGCCCCGGCCGGCACGCGAGACCCGGACGGCGCACCTGCCCGTGGCCGAGCCGGCGACCGTGGAGGCCCCGGCCGCGGGTGTCCCGGCCCCGGCCCGGGGCAGCTCGGCCCCCGACGGCTCGCCCGACGGCTCACCCCCCGACGACTCGCGTCCGGACGGCTCGGCCCCCGACGACTCGCGTCCGGACGGCCCGGCCGACGTCGCCGCGCCGGCGGAGCCCCCGGCGCGCAAGCCCGGCCGGGCCGGCCGCGACATGGTCGCCGCCATCGGCGTCGGCCTGGGCCTGGGCGCGGTCATCATCGCCTCGCTGCTGATCTACCGGCCGGCGTTCCTGCTGGTCCTCGTCGTGGCGATCCTGATCGGGATCGTCGAGCTCACCCGCGCCGTCGAGGCCGGCGGGGCCCGTCCGCCCCTGGTGCCGGTCCTGGTCGGTGCGGTGGCGATGCTCGGCCTGGCCTGGACCCGCGGGGCCTCGGGCCTGGTCGTCGGGTTCCTGCTGACCGTCCTCGCCGTCCTGCTGTGGCGGCTCGGTGACGGCCCCGAGGACTACCTCCGCGACGCCTCGGCCGGCGTCCTGGTCACCGCCTACGTGCCGCTGCTGGCCGGGTTCGCCGTCCTGCTGCTGGTGCCCGACGACGGCGTGGCGCGGGTGCTGGCGTTCATCGCCACCGTGGTCGGCAACGACGTCGGGGGTTTCGCGGCGGGTGTGCTGGTCGGCAAGCACCCCATGGCCCCGTCGGTCAGCCCGAAGAAGTCGTGGGAGGGGATGGCGGGCTCGATCCTCGCCTGCGTGCTGATCGCCACGCCGATCATCACCCTCGCCCTGGACGGCCCGTGGTGGGGCGGGGTGCTGTTCGGCGCCGCGCTCGCGGTCACCGCCACGGTCGGCGACCTGGGGGAGTCCCTGATCAAGCGGGACCTCGGCATCAAGGACATGGGCACGCTACTGCCCGGCCACGGCGGGATCATGGACCGGCTGGACTCGCTGCTGCCCTCGGCCGCGGTCGCCTACCTGCTGCTGTCCTGGGTCGCCCCGGCCTGAGGACGGGGGCTGCGGTCAGTTCCCGCGGCCGACGTCCCAGGCGGAGCCGAGCACCCGGAACCCGCGGCGGGCGTACCAGTGCCGCGGCCAGTCGCCGGCGTGCGCCTCGAGGACGACGAGGTCGCAGCCGGCCTCCGCGGCGAGGGTGACCAGCCGGGCCAGGACGGCGTCGCCGTGGCCGCGCCCCCGCGCGTGCGGCTCGGTCATCACCGACTCGATCGCGGCGGTGGCGCCGTCGACCCGCAGCTGAGCGGCGGCGACCGGGCGGCCCTCCTCGCGGACGGCGACGTCGGTGACGGCCACGACCTCGCCGGTCCGGTGCTCGCGGCCGACGAGCTGGGCGACGACCTCGTCGAGCTCGGGCAGCGCCGGGAGGTCGCGCCGCCACGAGCGATCCCAGAGCCCGTGCAGCTCCCGCTGCTCCACCAGGTCCGCGCGCTCGCCTCCGTCCACCGGGGTGGCCGGGCGGCCCATGACCACCAGCTCGGAGACCTCCCAGCCGCGCCCGGCCAGCTCGGCGGCGACCGTCCCGGCGCCGGGCCAGCGCAGGACGGCGGTGGGGGAGGGCAGGCCGGAGTCGAGCGCCGTCCGCTCGACGGTCGCGGCGTCCACCGGGCGGTTGAGCAGCAGCGCGTTGTCGTCGCGCGAGTGCGGGAAGCGCGGGTCGGTGACCAGCACACCGCCGGGCACGTCGCGCACCACCGGTGACCGGCGGACGGCGAGGGACGTCGGCAGCGCCACGGCCCGGCCGATCACGTCGTCCGGGGTGGGCAGCAGCGGCTCGGTCGGCGGCCGCCACGGGACGACCGCGATCACGGCCGACGTCGGCAGCGCTCCGTACAGGTGGGGGAAGCGCGTGCCGGGCGGGTCCTCGGGGTGGCCCGGTTCCCAGCGCAGCGGGTCGGGCAGGCGCGCGGGGTCGACGACGAGCAGGACGAGGTCGCGGCGCCCCGGGAACAGCCGCCCCGCGGGCAGGTGCACCTGCTCGGGCGTGGACAGGTGGACGAAGCCGGCGTCGGCCAGCGACGGCGGGCGCAGCGCCCCGACGTCCAGGGCGGCGCGCCACGCCGCGGGCTCGGTCAGGTGGAGGAGGACCGTCACCAGCCGGGGCCGTCGAGCGGCGGGTCGGGGTCGATGCCGTGCTGGGCCAGGGCAGCCTCGATCGCCTCGCACACGGTGCGGACCACCGCCACCCGCGCAGTGCGCTTGTCGTCGGCGGCGACCACGTGCCAGGGGCCGCCGGGGTGGTCGGTGCGCTCGAGCATCTCCTCGACGGCGGCCTCGTAGGCGGGCCGCTTCTCGCGGTTGCGCCAGTCCTCGTCGGTGAGCTTCCAGGCGCGGTAGGGGTCGTCGCGGCGGGACTCGAAGCGGCGCAGCTGCTCCTCGGGGGAGACGTGCATCCAGAACTTGACCAGGACCATGCCCTCGGCGGCCAGCGTGGTCTCCAGGTCGACGATCTCGGCGTAGGCCCGGCGCCACTGCTCCTCGGTGGCGAACCCCTCCACCCGCTCGACGAGGACCCGGCCGTACCAGGTGCGGTCCAGGACGGCCATGCCGCCCCAGCCGGGCAGCACCGGCCAGAACCGCCACAGGAAGTGGTGCCGCTTCTCGTCGTGGCTCGGTGCCGCGAACTGCGCCACCCGGACGTGCCGGGGGTCGAGCGGCTCCACCAGCCGCTTGATCGCGCCGCCCTTGCCGGAGGCGTCCCAGCCCTCGAACAGCACGCAGAGCGGGGGGCCGAGGTCCCCGAGGCCGATCTGCCCGCCGAGCAGCAGGCGCAGGTGCACCAGTCTCTTCTGGGCCTGGTCGAGCTGGTCCCTGGCCTCGCCCTTGGACAGGCGCGCCGACAGGTCGACCTCCGACAGACGACTCATGCCGTGCAGCCTGGCAGGACGCCGGACGGTGTGCTCGACCTCGCCCGATGGGAGGAGGACACCGATCCAGATGATCAAGGTCCGCAGCGGCCGGACCGAACCCCCGGGAGACCAACCCAGGAGGTTCTCATGGCCCTACCAGGGCGAACCTGGAGACGCCTCGTCGCCGGAACGGCGGCCGCGGCGCTCTCGCTCGGTCTGACCGCCACCTCGGCGCAGGCCGCGACCCCCGACGCTCCCGGTTCGTACCGCAGCGTCACCACGACGACCCCCCAGAACACCTGGACGCCGGGCACGATGTCGTCGGTCAAGGACGTCGACACCTACCGGTTCACGACCACGACGGCGCGTTCTGCCCGCATCCTGCTCGGCGATCTGCGCGCGGACTACCGGATGCGCCTGCTGGACTCCGCGGGTCGCGTCCTGGCCACGTCCGACCGCGGCGGGCTGGCCAACGAGGAGATCTACCGGGCGCTGCCGGCGGGGAAGTACTTCGTGGCCGTCGACGCGCCGCACGGCAAGGTCTCGGCGAGCGCCTACGCACTCAGGTTCACGAGCCTGGACTCCGGGCTGGTCCTGCTGTCGCAGCGTGTGCGCGGGTCGGGAGCTGCCCGGGTGGTCGACGTCGAGGTCCTGAACAACACCTCTCGTCCGGTCAGGACCCTGCACTGGTGGTTCACGCCGGCCACGCCCTGCGACCCGGTGCTGTCCGGCTCGTGCAACGGCGGGTGGGGGCGGGACGTCTACATCCCGGCCCGCGGACGTGCCACGTTCACCGCGACGGAGGCTCCGACGAGCAGCTCCCGGGTCGCCGTGGACGCCGACTGGACCTCCGGGACGTCCCCGAAGGTGTCGGTCGCGATCACCCGGACCACGAGCACCAGCGTCACCGGGACCTGGACCAACGGCAGCTCCTCCCGGCTGTGCTTCCCGACCCCGGTGCGGACCAGCTACGACGCGCGCGGCGCGGTCCTCGCCGCCCACGAGGTCTGGCTCGCCGCCGGCCCCTGGGCCGCAGGGCGCACGTCCACCTGGTCGGCCACGAAGGTCCCGGCCCCTCCGTCGGGCACGGTCCGGACGGCCTGGAGCATCACCACCGGCCCGCCGCCGCCGCTCGGCTGCTGACGACCCGCCGCGGCACGGCCTCACGTGGTGCCGTGCCGCGGTGGACCGGCCGCGGTGTCATCCGGAGGACGACGTGGTGATCCCGTGCTGGCGGACCCAGGCGTGCATCGCGATCCCGGCGGCGACGCCGGCGTTGATCGACCGGGTGGAGCCGAACTGGGCGATCGACAGCACCCCGTCAGCGGCCGCGCGTGCCTCCTCGGTCAGGCCGCTGCCCTCCTGGCCGAACAGCAGCACGCAGGCGCGGGGGAGCGGTTCGGTCTCCAGCGGCCGAGCCCCGGGCAGGTTGTCGACGGCGAGCAGCGGCAGCCCCTCGGCCCGCGCCCAGGCGGCGAGCGCCGCGACGTCGGGGTGGTGCCGCACGTGCTGGTACCGGTCGGTGACCATGGCCCCGCGGCGGTTCCAGCGGCGCCGTCCCACCACGTGCACGGCCTCGGCGAGGAAGGCGTTCGCCGTCCGGACGACGGTCCCGATGTTGAGGTCGTGCTTCCAGTTCTCGATCGCCACGTGGAAGGGGTGCCGGCGCGGGTCGAGGTCGGCGACGATCGCCTCGACGGTCCAGTACCGGTACCGGTCGACGACGTTGCGCCGGTCGCCGCCGGCGAGCAGTTCCGGGTCGTAGCGCGGGTCGTCGGGCCACGGACCCGCCCAGGGGCCGACCCCCACGTCGTCGGTGGAGGTGAGTTCCCTCTCGGCCTCGGTCACCCGGCCGACGCTAGTGGGACCATGGAGGGCGCCATGACTGCCCTGCCCCTGGTCTTCGACGCCCCCCGCCGGGGCAAGCCGCCCCGCCACCTCGCCGACCTCACCCGCGAGGAGGCGCGCGCAGCGGTGGCAGAGCTCGGCCAGCCGGCGTTCCGCGCCGACCAGCTGGCCCGGCACTTCTACCGGGGGGTCACCGACCCCGCGCAGATGACCGACCTGCCGGCCGCGGTGCGCGAGACGCTCACCGGCGCGCTGCTGCCCGGCCTGCTCACGCCCATGCGCCACCAGTCCGCCGACGGCGGCCGCACCCGCAAGACGCTGTGGCGGCTGCACGACGGCGCGCTGGTCGAGAGCGTGCTGATGCGCTACCCGGACCGCGCCACCGTCTGCATCTCCAGCCAGGCCGGCTGCGGCATGGCCTGCCCCTTCTGCGCGACCGGCCAGGGCGGGCTCACCCGCAACCTGTCGGCCGCGGAGATCATCGGCCAGGCCGTCGCGGCCGCCGCGGCCATGGCGAACGGCGAGATCCCCGGCGGGCCGGGCCGGCTGTCCAACGTCGTCTTCATGGGCATGGGCGAGCCGCTGGCCAATTACGCGCGGGTCCGCAAGACGATCGACGCCCTCGTGACGCCGGCGCCGCACGGGCTGGGCCTGTCCCAGCGCTCGGTGACCGTCTCCACCGTCGGCGTCGTCCCGGCGATCCGGCGGCTCACCGAGGAGGGGCTGCACACCACCCTCGCGGTCAGCCTGCACGCCCCTGACGACGAGCTGCGCGACACCCTGGTGCCGATCAACACCCGCTGGAAGGTCGAGGAGGTGGTCGCCGCCGCGGACGCCTACGCCGAGCGCACCGGCCGCCGGTACTCGATCGAGTACGCCCTGATCCGCGACGTCAACGACCAGCCGTTCCGGGCCGACCTGCTGGGCCGGCTGCTCGCCACGCGCCGGGCGCACGTCAACCTCATCCCGCTCAACCCGACGCCGGGCAGCCCGTGGGACGCCAGCCCCCTGCCCGCGCAGCGCGAGTTCGTCCGGCGGCTGCGCGCCGCCGGCGTGCCGACGACGGTCCGCGACACCCGCGGTCAGGACATCGACGGCGCCTGTGGCCAGCTGGCCGCCGCGGACCGGGTGGAGGGCGTCCCCGCCGTCGCGGTGCCGCAGCCGTCGCTGGAGCCCCCGGTGGAGCTCGGCGCCGAGGCCGACGAGTGAGTGACCGGGCCGAGTCCACGGCGCCACCGGCAGAGGCCCACGAGCACACCCACGCCGACGTCTCCGGCGGCTGGCTCCGGGCGGCCGTCTTCGGCGCCATGGACGGCCTGGTGACCAACACCGCGCTGGTCGCCGGCGTCGGCGGCGGCGGGGCGGAGCCGCGGGCCATCGTCCTGGCCGGGACGGCCAGCCTGGTGGCCGGCGCCATCTCCATGGCGCTCGGCGAGTACACGTCGGTGAAGACCCAGAACGAGCAGCTCGACCTCGAGGTGGCCAAGGAGCGCCGCGAGATGGAGCGCAACCCCCGCGGGGAGCTCGCCGAGCTGGTGCAGATGCTGCGCGTGCGGGGCGTCGACGCCGACCTCGCGGAGCGCGTCGCCGTCCAGCTGCACCGGGACCCCGCCGTGGCGCTGCGGCTGCACGTCGTCGCCGAGCTGGGCCTCAACCCCGAGGAGAAGCCCTCGCCGACGACGGCGGCGGTCTCGTCGTTCCTCACGTTCGCCACCGGCGCGGTGGTGCCGCTGCTGCCGTACCTGTTCGGCGCCTCGCTGCTGTGGGTGGCGCTGCTGTGCGGCGGGGTCGGGCTGGCCGCCGCCGGGGCGCTGTCGTCGCGCTTCACCCCGCGGCCGTGGTGGTTCGCCGCCGCCCGCCAGTTCCTCTTCGGAGCCCTCGCCGCCGGGGTCACCTACGCGATCGGTCTGGCGATCGGCGTCAGCGTCTCCTGAGTCGGCCCCGTCCCGAGGCTCGCGCCGAGCGTGCGAGGCGTGAGGAGGACGGGAGTCCTCCTACTGGCTGCGCCAGGCGTTCTTCCGCCGGAAGTAGTCCATCACCTTGATGAGGATCATGATCACGACCAGCGCGACGAGCCAGTAGTCCTCCATCCGGCCCTCGTGGTTGCCGATCAGGTAGGCCGCCAGGAAGAGGATCGCGACCCAGGAGGCGATCCGGCCCGCCCGGCCGGTCTCGCCGTGCCAGCCCCACTCCTCGGGCCGCTCGTGCTCGACCGGGTGCTCGTCGCGACGGACGACCGCCTCCTCGCGCCCGGGCTGGTTGACCCGCTCGGTCGCGGGGTGGTCCGTCGCGATCCGCTCGCGGTGGGTCTGCTCACTCACGGGCCCATTCTGGCAGGAGGCCCCCGCGCCCACCGCCCGAGGGAGGGCGGCACGCCGGGGCGGGGAGGATGAGCCCGTGAGCGATCTGCGCGAGGTGACCGTGCTCGGGTCCACCGGCTCGATCGGCCGGCAGGCGATCGCCGTGGCCGAGCAGAACCCCGACCGGCTGCGGATCACCGGGCTGGCCGCCGAGGGAGGGGACGTCGGCCTGCTGGCCGAGCAGGCCCTGGCCCTCGGCGTCCGGACCGTCGCGGTCGCCCGCGCGACGGCCGCCCAGGACCTGCAGCTGGCCTTCTACGCCGCCGCCTCGAAGCGGGGCTGGTCGACCGGCCAGTTCGCCGTGCCGGAGATCCTCGCCGGGCCGCGCGCGGCCGAGGAGCTCGCCGCCCGCCCCGCCGACGTCGTGCTCAACGGGATCACCGGCTCCATCGGCCTCGGGCCCACGCTCGCCGCGCTCGGCGCCGGGCGCACCGTCGCGCTGGCCAACAAGGAGTCGCTGGTGGCCGGCGGCGCGCTGGTGACCGCGGCCGCGGCCCCGGGCCAGCTGGTGCCGGTCGACTCCGAGCACTCGGCGCTCGCGCAGTGCCTGCGCGGCGGGCACAGGAGCGAGGTGGCCCGCCTGGTGCTCACCGCCAGCGGCGGGCCGTTCCGCGGCCGCAGCGCCGCCGAGCTGGACGGCGTCACGCCTGAGCAGGCGCTCGCGCACCCGACTTGGACCATGGGCCCGGTCGTCACGATCAACTCCGCGACCCTGGTCAACAAGGGCCTGGAGCTGATCGAGGCGCACCTGCTGTTCGACGTCCCCTACGCCGACGTCGACGTCGTCGTGCACCCGCAGTCGATCGTGCACTCGATGGTGACCTTCGCCGACGGGGCGACCATCGCGCAGGCCAGCCCGCCGGACATGCGCCTGCCCATCGCGCTCGCGCTCGCCTGGCCCGACCGGCTGCCGCACGTGCAGCCGGCCCTGGACTGGTCGACGGCCAGGACCTGGGAGTTCGCCCCCCTGGACGACGAGGCGTTCCCCGCCGTGGCGCTGGCCCGGTCGGCGGGGGAGGCGGGGGGCGTGGTCCCGGCGCTGTACAACGCGGCGAACGAGGAGGCGGTCGCGGCGTTCCTGGCGGGTCGGCTGTCGTTCCGGGGCATCGTCGACCTCGTCGCGCGTACCCTCGACGACGCGCCGGACCTCGGCGCCCCCACCACCGTCGACGACGTCCTGGCGGCGGAGAAGTGGGCCCGGGAGCACGCCCGGGGCGTCATCGCCGGAGGCTGAGCTGAGCGGGTTCCTCCTGACCGTCCTCGGGATCGTCGCGTTCGCGATCGGCCTGCTGTTCTCCATCGGCTTCCACGAGTTCGGCCACTTCTTCTGGGCCCGCAGGTTCGGCATGCGGGTGCCGCAGTTCATGGTCGGCTTCGGTCCGACGGTGTTCTCCCGGCGCCGCGGGGAGACCGAGTACGGCATCAAGGCCGTCCCGCTCGGCGGCTACATCCGGATCGTCGGGATGATCCCGCCGGCCGAGGAGGGCGAGAGCAAGCGCGCCACCCGGATGCGCAGCTTCATCGCCGAGGTGCGCGGCCAGGCACTCAACGACGTCCTGCCCAGTGACGCCGGGCGGGTGTTCTACGCCAAGCCGTGGTGGCAGCGGGTGATCGTCATGTTCGCCGGCCCGTTCCACAACCTGGTGCTCGCGGTGGTCTTCTTCACGATCACGCTGACCGCCATCGGCACCAGCGTGCTGACGACGACGGTGCGCGACGTGCCGGCCTGCGTGCTGCCCGCGGGCGCCGCCAGCGCCACCGCCGAGGACCCCTGCTCGGTGCCGGTCACCGCCGACGGGCAGCTGTGCGAGGCCGGCGCGGACGGGTGCGCGGTGCCGCAGCAGAGCCCCGCGGCCGCCGCGGGCCTGCGGCCGGGCGACACGATCGTCGCGATCGGCGGGCAGCGGCTGGACAGCACCGCCTACGACAGCTGGACGGCGGTGCAGGAGGCGATCCGCAGCCACCCCGGCCAGGAGCTGGCGCTGACCATCGAGCGGGACGGGCAGCAGCGCGACCTCACCGTCACGCCGATCGCCAACACCGTCTACGTCGAGGCCGGCAGCGACGAGACCACGACCGCCGGCTACCTCGGCGTCTCGCCGACCGTGGAGCTGGCCCGCCAGTCCTGGACCGAGGTCCCCGGCTACTTCGGCCAGATCGTCGTGAACTCGGTGGAGCGGCTGGTCGAGATCCCCGAGAAGGTCCCGCAGCTGTTCCGGGCGGCCTTCCTCGGCGAGGAGCGGGACGAGAACGGGCCGATCGGCGTCGTCGGCGTCGGCCGGATCTCCGGCGAGGTCTTCGCCATCCAGGAGTTCTCCGGCGCGGAGAAGATCAGCTTCTTCCTCAGCCTGCTGGCCAGCGTCAACCTGGTGCTGTTCCTGTTCAACCTGCTGCCGATCTACCCCCTGGACGGCGGGCACATCGCGGGAGCCCTCTACGAGCGGGCCCGCGCGGGCGTCGCCCGGCTGCGCGGCCGCCCCGACCCGGGGCCGTTCGACATCGCCCGGCTCATGCCGGTGGCCTACGTCGTGGCGGGGCTGTTCATCGTGCTGTCGGGGCTGCTGCTCGTCGCCGACATCGTCAACCCGATCACCCTGCAGTAGAAGGACCCCCTGCCCCCCACCACTCGCACGCTCGCGGCGGGACCCTGCAGGGGGCCATCCGACCGCTCGCAGGCTCGCGGCGAGCCTCTGGACGGGGCCGACGGCACCGCGCTGCGCAGCGGGCGATACTGGGTGTCATGGCGACCCCCGTCAGTCTCGGCATGCCCGCAGCGCCCCCGCCCGTCCTGGCCCCCCGGCGGAGGACCCGCCAGCTCGACGTCGGCGGCGTGGGCGTCGGCAGCGACTTCCCCGTCAGCGTGCAGTCGATGACGACGACCAAGACCGCCGACATCAACGCGACGCTCCAGCAGATCGCCGAGCTCACCGCCGCCGGGTGCCAGATCGTGCGGGTCGCCGTGCCGGACACCGACGACGCCGAGGCGCTGCCGGCGATCGCCGCGAAGTCGCAGATCCCGGTCATCGCCGACATCCACTTCCAGCCGCGCTACGTCTTCGCCGCGATCGACGCCGGCTGTGCCGCCGTGCGGGTGAACCCGGGCAACATCAAGAAGTTCGACGACCGGGTCGGCGAGATAGCCAAGGCGGCCAAGGACGCCGGCATCCCCATCCGGATCGGGGTCAACGCCGGCTCCCTCGACAAGCGGCTGCTGGCCAAGTACGGCAAGGCCACCCCGGAGGCGCTGGTCGAGTCGGCGCTGTGGGAGTGCTCACTGTTCGAGGAGCACGACTTCCGCGACATCAAGATCTCGGTCAAGCACAACGACCCGGTGGTCATGGTCCGGGCCTACGAACTGCTGGCCGCCCGCTGCGACTACCCGCTGCACCTGGGGGTCACCGAGGCCGGGCCCGCCTTCCAGGGCACGATCAAGTCCGCCGTCGCCTTCGGCGCCCTGCTCAGCAAGGGCATCGGCGACACCATCCGCGTCTCCCTGTCGGCCCCGCCGGTGGAGGAGGTCAAGGTCGGCACCCAGATCCTCGAGTCGCTCAACCTGCGCCAGCGGGGGCTGGAGATCGTCAGCTGCCCGTCCTGCGGCCGGGCCCAGGTCGACGTCTACCGGCTGGCCAACGAGGTCACCGCCGGCCTCGACGGGCTGGAGGTGCCGCTGCGGGTGGCCGTCATGGGCTGCGTCGTCAACGGTCCGGGGGAGGCCCGCGAGGCCGACCTCGGGGTCGCCTCCGGCAACGGCAAGGGGCAGATCTTCGTCAGGGGCGAGGTCATCAAGACCGTGCCCGAGTCGCAGATCGTCGAGACGCTCATCGAGGAGGCCATGCGCCTGGCCGCCGAGATGCCGGCCGGCGAGCAGGCCGACGGCGGCGTCCCCGCGGGTCCCGTCGTCACCGTCGGCTGACCGACGCAGGTGCTGCGCACCCCGACCGCCCGGGTCCTCGACGAGACCGACGAGCCGGCCGTCCGCCACCTGCTGGCGACCGAGCCGGTGGCCGCGTGCGTGATCGCCGGGCGGGTGGAGGTCGCCGGCACCGCGGCCCGGGCGCTGGGCGCTCCGCTGTGGGGCTTCGGCTCGGGGCGCTCACTGGACGCGGTGTGCCTCGCCGGGGCCAACCTGATCCCCTTCGCCCTGCCCGGCGCCGAGCGGGCCGCGGCGGCCGCCTTCGCCGAGCGCGCCCGGCGGGCCGGCCGGCGCTGCTCGACGATCGTCGGGCCGGCCGCCTCCGTCGACCCGCTGTGGGAGCTGCTGGAGCCCTCCTGGGGGCCGGCCCGCGACCACCGGCCCCGGCAGCCCCTCCTGGCCATCGAGGGGCCGCCCGCGGTGGCACCCGAGCCCCGGGTGCGGCCGGTGCGCCCCGCGGAGCTGGAGGTGCTGCTGCCCGCCGCCGTGGCGATGTTCACCGAGGAGGTCGGGGTCAGCCCGCTGCGGGTCGACGGCGGCGCCGGGTACCGCGCGCGGGTCGCCGACCTGGTCCGCGCCGGGCAGTCGCTGGCCTGGATCGAGGACGGCGAGGTCTGGTTCAAGGCCGAGATCGGCGCCGTCTCGCGGACGGTCTGCCAGATCCAGGGCGTCTGGGTGGCCCCCGCCCACCGGGGGCGCGGCATCGGCACCGCCGGCACCGCCGCGGTCGTGGAGTACGCCCGCACCGCGATCGCCCCGGTGGTCAGCCTCTACGTCAACGACTACAATGCGCCGGCCCGCGCGGCGTACGCGCGGGTGGGGTTCCGCGAGGTCGGGCAGTACGCCAGCGTCCTGTTCTGAGCCGCCGTGCCGCTGACAGGTGTCGGCGGTGCCATCTGGAACGCTGTCCTCCCGTGCGTACTCGTCGCGGAGCCGTCCTGGGAACCACGCTGACGCTGCTGGCCGTGCCGGTGCTGGCGGCCTGCTCGGGGAACGCCGAGGACGACGTCCGGGCCGCCGCCGAGGCCTTCCTCGAGGACTGGGCCGGCGGGGACACCGCGGCCGCCGCCGGCGCCACCACCGACCCCGACGCGGCCGGCGCCCTGCTCGAGCAGACCGCCGCGGACCTGCCCGACGCCACCCTCACCCCTGAGCTGGGCGCGGTCACCGTCGAGGACGGCACCGCCACGGTCGACTGGACGGCCACCTGGGGCCTCGCCGCCGCCCCCGACTGGAGCTACCCGGCGACCCTCACGCTGCGCGAGGCCGACGAGGGCTGGGACGTCGTCGCCGAGCCGGCGCTGGTCCACCCGGAGCTGGCCGAGGGGCAGCACCTGGTTCTCCAGCGCGAGCTGCCCGAGCGGGCGGCGATCACCGACGCGGACGGCCGGCCGCTGTTCACCCCGACCGAGGTGGTCAACGTCGGGGTCGACCCGGCGCAGGTCACCGACCTGCCCGCCCTGGCCGCGGCGCTGTCGGCGGCCACGGGCATCGCCGCCGAGGAGATCACCGCCGACGTCCAGGCCGCGCAGCCGGGCCAGTTCGTCCCGGTGATCACCCTGCGCCGCCCGGACTTCGAGGCCATCCGCGGCCAGGTCTTCGACCTCCCCGGTGCGGTGTTCCCGACCGAGACCCGGCTGCTGGCCCCCAGCTCGCGGTTCGCGGCCGCGCTGCTGGGGCGGGTCGGCCCGGCGACCGCCGAGGTGCTGGAGGAGACGGCGCAGGACGGCGTCCCGGCCTACGCGGCGGGGGACCAGCTGGGGCTCTCCGGCCTGCAGCGCGCCTTCCAGGAGCAGCTGACCGGCACGCCGGGCTTCTCCGTCACCGTGGCCAGCACCGACGAGAGCACCGGCGACTCCGGGCGGGAGATCGACTCGGTCGACCCCGTCCCCGGCGCGCCGGTGCAGACGCCGCTGGTGCCGGCGGTCCAGACCGCCGCGGACGCCGCCGTCGCGGGGCAGCCCCTGCCCACCCACCTGGTCGTCGTCCGGCCGGGCACCGGCGAGATCCTGGCCGTGTCCTCCAACGAGGCGGCCGCCGCGGGCAACGCGCTGGCCGGGCAGTTCCCGCCCGGGTCGAGCATGAAGACGATCACCGCCACCGCGCTGCTGTCGACCGGGCAGCTGACCCCGCAGGCGCCGGTGGCCTGCCCGGGGACGTTCGTCGTCGACGGCCGGGAGTTCGAGAACCAGGACCAGTTCGACCTCGGCACGGTGCCCTTCACCCAGGCGTTCGCGAAGTCCTGCAACACCACCTTCATGGAGCAGGCGCTGCAGCTGCCCGACGACGCCCTGGCCACCGCGGCCGCCTCGTACGGGGTGGGTACCGACTGGCAGCTGCCGGTCGACGTCTTCAGCGGCAGCGTCCCGGCCGACAGCACCGGGACGACGAAGGCAGCCGACGCCATCGGTCAGGGCCAGGTGCTCATGAGCCCCGCGCAGCTGGCCCTGGTCGCCGCGGGCGTGGCGAGCGGCACCCCGGCGGTGCCCGTGGAGGTCGTCGGCGCCGAACCGGCCGGTCCCGCCCCGGCCGGCCCCGACGCCGCGGTGCTCGACGCGCTGCGCCCGATGATGCGCGAGGTCGTGCTGTCGGGGACCGCCACCGCCCTGGGCGACCGCGGCGAGGTGTACGGCAAGACCGGCACCGCCGAGTTCGGCAGCAACACCCCGCCGGACGCGCACGGCTGGTTCATGGGCTACCAGCTGGGCGGACCGCGGGGCGACATCGCCTTCGCCGTCCTGGTGGAGGGCGGCCAGTCCAGCAGCGCCGCCGTCGGCGTGACCGACGCCTTCCTGGGCGGGCTCGGCTAGGTCCGGCCGGTCAGCCTTCGGGCAGCCCCGGGAAGGGGGAGGTCAGCGGCGTCCGGCCGGCCGGGCCGCGCCAGCCGACCGCCCGCACCTCCGCGGCCCCGAGCTCGTCGGCGGCCATCCGCCGCACCGAGGACTGCACGGCCTGGTCGAGCACCCGCACCCAGGCCCGGGCGACGCCGTCCTCGAGGACGACCGCGAGCGCCGCGGCGTCGACCTCGGACAGGACCGGGAACGGCAGCGCGTAGCCCGCCTGCGCCGGGACGGGCTCGTCCCCGCGGTCCTCCAGCAGCGCCGCCAGCCGGTCGCGGACGTCGCGGTGGGCGTTCTCCGAGTCGGTCGCCTGGCCCCGCGACTCCGGCGGCAGGCCCGCACCGACCGTGCCGTACCCCCAGACGGCGGCGTGCTCGGCGGCCAGCGCCTCGCGCAGCGCGGTGGTCTCGGTGCCCTCGTCGAGGACGCCGTCGTCAGCCATGTGTCGTCCCCCTCGGGTGGACGCCGGTCACGCCAGGGCCGCCTCGTGGCCCCGCAGCCCGGCGGCGATCGAGCCCAGCAGCGCCGCCGGCGCGCCGCTCTGGTCGGCGCTCGCGTCGGCGTGCGAGCCGGCCGCGGCGGCCACCTGCTCGCGCAACCAGCCCCGGACGTCGGCGCCCGGCGGCGGCGTGGCGCCGGCGGGGGAGGAGGAGGCGGCGGCCGAGGACGTCGACGACGGCGCCGCGGCGCGCAGCCGGACCAGCTGCCGGCCGGCTTGCGCGGCGAGCTCGCCGATCTCGCCGGCGAGCGCCGTGTCCGCGGCGCCGGCCGCGGCGTAGGCGGCGACGACCGCTTCCTGGACGGCGACCTGCGCGGCGAGCCGGTCGGCCTGCCGGCGGTCCACCGCAGGGTCGTCCGACCCGCCGGTGCACCCCGCGACGGCCAGCGCCAGGCCCGCCGAGCCCACCAGGAAGGCGCGCCGGGAGAGGCCCAGGGGGGCGGGGGGAGGCGACGGGGACATCGGCTCCATCCTCTCAGGGCGGGGGAGGCGGCCGCGGCAGCACCGGTGGGCGGGTCTGGCCCGGCGCCGGGTCTCGGGGTCTGCCGCCGGGCGGTAACCTGGCCCTTCGCCCGGTACCGGGCTTCGACGGCGTGCCCGCCGCCGCCCGCGCGAGCACCCCACCGGGAGGCGGGTCTGCCGCGCCGGTGCGCCGACCGAGCCAGGAGAGGGAGGGAGCCCGTGTCCGCCGCTTCCCGCACCACCCCCGTCGCCACACGGCTGGCCGGGCTGATCGGGCCGGTCGTCGACGCCGCCGGGTACGACCTGGAGGAGCTGGTGGTCACCCCCGCCGGACGGCGCAGCGTCGTCCGCGTCGTGGTCGACCGCGACGAGGGGATCACCCTCGACGACATCGCCGAGGTGAGCCGGGGCATCTCGGAGGCCCTCGACCAGCACGACGGCGAGTTCGGCAGCGCGCCCTACGTGCTGGAGGTGACCAGCCCCGGGGTCGACCGGCCGCTCACCGAGGAGCGGCACTGGCGGCGCAACACCGGCCGGCTGGTCGCGGTGGGCGTCGGCCCGCAGGGGGCCGTCGAGCAGGTCACCGCCCGCGTCCTCGCGGTCGACGGCGACGGCGTCTCCCTCGCGGTCGAGGCGAAGGGCAAGCCGGGGGCGAAGAAGCGGCCGCCGACCCAGCGGCACGTGCCGTGGCGGGAGCTGGGTACCGGGCGGGTGCAGGTGGAGTTCGGCCGGCCCGACCCGCAGGCCGAGACGGACGCGCAGCCGGATCCCGCGGACGACGACGACGGAGGAGGACAGTGAACATCGACGTGACCGCCCTGAAGGCGGTCGAGCGGGAGAAGGGCATCCCGGCCGACACCGTCATCGAGGCGATCGAGACGGCGCTGGTGACGGCCTACCGGCACGCCGACGGCGCGGCCAAGCACGTGCGCGTGCACGTGGACCGCAAGAGCGGCGAGGTCGCGGTGCTGGCCCAGGAGCTCGGGCCCGACGGCGAGGTCGTCCGGGAGTGGGACGACACCCCCAGCGACTTCGGCCGGATCGCGGCCAGCACTGCCAAGCAGGTCATCGTGCAGCGGCTGCGCGACGCCGAGCACGAGCAGACCTTCGGCGAGTACGCCGGCAAGGAGGGCGACATCGTCAGCGGCATCGTGCAGGCGCACGACCGCCGCAACGTGCAGGGCACGGTGCTCATCGACATCGGCAAGGTGGAGGCGGTCCTGCCGCCCGCCGAGCAGGTGCCCGGCGAGAGCTATCCGCACGGCAGCCGCGTCAAGGCCTACGTGGTGTCGGTGGCCCGCACCTTCCGCGGCCCCCAGGTCACCGTCTCGCGCACCCACCCCAACCTGGTCCGCAAGCTGTTCGCCCTGGAGGTCCCCGAGATCGCCGACGGCAGCGTCGAGATCGTCGCCGTGGCCCGTGAGGCCGGGCACCGCTCCAAGATCGCCGTCCGCACCAAGGTGCCCGGGCTCAACGCCAAGGGCGCCTGCATCGGCCCCATGGGCCAGCGGGTGCGCAACGTGATGAGCGAGCTGCACGGCGAGAAGATCGACATCGTCGACTGGTCCGACGACCCCGCGACGTTCGTCGCCTCCGCGCTGAGCCCGGCCCGGGTGAACAGCGCCCGCGTCGTCGACCCGCACGCGAAGGCCGTCCGCGTCGTGGTGCCCGACTTCCAGCTGTCGCTGGCCATCGGCAAGGAGGGGCAGAACGCCCGCCTGGCCGCCCGGCTGACCGGCTGCCGGATCGACATCCGCAGCGACGCGCAGCCCGACGACGACGCCGCGCCCTCGCCCGGGGAGGGCCGGGCACCGCTGCGCTCGGGTGCCCCGGCCGGGCGGCCCGGCGGGCGTCCCGGTGGGGCGGGAGGCGGATCACGTCCCGGACGGGTGGGCAACTCCCGGAGTGCGGAACACCCGGGGCCCGCCGCGCGCTAGAGTGCAGGGTGGCCGAAACGTCGATCCCGGTGCGCACCTGTGTGGGCTGCCGGAAGCGCGCTCCGGTCACCGACCTGTTGCGCGTCGTCGTCGCGGGCGGGGCCCTCGTCCCCGATCCGCGTCGGAGGCTCCCCGGGCGGGGAGCGTCACTGCACCCCACACCGGAGTGCCTGCGCGCAGCGGAACGACGCCGGGCCTTCGTCCGGGCACTGCGCTGCAGCAGCCCGGTGGAGGCCGGTCCGCTCCGGGTCCACGTCCTCGGTCCGCCGTCCGCGGCGCCGCCGGGAGCGGAGCCGCGGCGGGCGGGAGAACGAACGACAACCGCAACAACACAGACGGACCGGCAACCGGCCGGTCCGCAGTCGAGTCAGGACGTCGTCGGATGAGCAAGCCGTGAAGTCCCCACGATGACCATGCAGTACTGACGACGAGGTCGAGCGGGCCAGCCGCCGGCCTCACCAAGAGGAGATCCGTGCCAGGCAAAGCCCGCGTACACGAACTCGCCAAGGAGTTCGGTGTCGACAGCAAGACCGTGCTCGCGAAGCTCAAGGAGCAGGGCGAGTTCGTGAAGTCCGCGTCCTCCACCGTCGAGGCCCCCGTGGCCCGGCGGCTCCGTGAGGCCCTCGGTGCCGCCGGCAACGGCGGCGCCTCGGCGGCTCCGGCCGCTCGTCCCAGCGCTCCCGCCGCCCCGGCGCCCGCGGCTCCCGCCGCCCCGGCCCCGGTGGCTCCGGCCGCGCAGGCCCCCGCCGCCCCGGCCCGGCCGGCCCCCGCGCCCGCACCGCAGGCGCCGGGGACGCGTGCCCCGGGTGGTCCCACCCCCGGCCCGCGTCCGACGGCCGCCCGTCCGGGCGCCTCGGTGCCCGGCCCGCGGCCGACCGCGCCGGCCCCCGCCGCGCCCGAGGCTCCGGCCGCGCCGGCGGCTCCGGCCGCCTCCGCGCCGACCCAGCAGCCGCCCGCGGCCCCCAGTGGTCCGCGGCCCGGCCCCGCTGCGCCCCGTCCGGCTGCCGCCGGTGGGGCGGCTCCGGGTGCGCCGCGGCCCGGCGGCCCGCGGCCCGGTCCCCGTCCGGCCCCGCGGCCGGGCAACAACCCGTTCAGCAGCGCGCCGCGCCCGGCGCCCTCCGGTGGTGCGCCGCGCCCCGGTGCGGGTCCCCGGCCCGGTGCCGGCGGTCCCCGTCCGGGTCCCGGTGCCGGTGGTCCGCGTCCGGCGGCCGGTCCCGGCGGTCCCCGTCCGGGTCCCGGTGCCGGCGGTCCGCGTCCGGCCGCCGGTCCCGGCGGTCCCCGTCCGGCTGCGGGCCCCGGTGGCCCGCGCCCGAACCCGGGCATGATGCCGCAACGTCCGAGCCCCGGCATGATGCCGCCGCGGCCGGCCGGTGCCGGCCGTCCCGGTCCCGGCGGCGCCGGCGGCCGTGGTCGTCCCGGCGGCGGTCCCGGTGGCGGGGGCGGCGGTTTCCGTCCCGGTGGCGGCGGTGGTGGCGGCGGCGGCGCGCCCGCCGGCGGCGGTTTCCGTCCCGGTGGTGGCGGCGGTGGCCGTGGCCGCGGCCGTGGTGGCTCCGGTGCCGGCACCGCGGGTGCCTTCGGCCGTCCCGGCGGGCGTGGCCCCGTCCGCGGTCGCAAGAGCAAGAAGCAGCGGCGCCAGGAGTTCGACCAGATGGCGGCGCCCAGCATGGGCGGCGTCAGCCTGCCGCGGGGCAACGGGCAGGTCGTCCGTCTCCCGCGCGGTGCCTCGCTGACCGACCTCGCCGAGAAGATCGGCGCCCAGCCGGCCGCGCTGGTCACCGCCCTGTTCCACCTGGGCGAGATGGTCACCGCGACCCAGTCGGTCAACGACGAGACGCTGCAGCTGCTCGGCGCCGAGATCGGCTGGAACATCCAGGTGGTCAGCCCCGAGGACGAGGACCGCGAGCTCCTCGAGACCTTCGACCTCACCTTCGGCGACGAGGGTGACGAGGAGGACTGGGAGGCCCGTCCGCCGGTGGTGACCGTCATGGGTCACGTCGACCACGGCAAGACGAAGCTGCTGGACGCCATCCGCAACACCAACGTGGTGGCGCGGGAGGCCGGCGGCATCACCCAGCACATCGGCGCCTACCAGATCGTCAGCGAGCTGGAGGGCGAGGAGCGGCCGATCACCTTCATCGACACCCCGGGTCACGAGTCGTTCACCGCGATGCGTGCCCGTGGCGCGAAGGTGACCGACATCGTCGTCCTGGTCGTCGCGGCCGACGACGGCGTCATGCCGCAGACGGTCGAGGCGCTCAACCACGCCCAGGCCGCCGACGTGCCGATCGTGGTCGCGGTCAACAAGATCGACAAGGAGGGGGCCAACCCCGCCAAGATCCGCCAGCAGCTCACCGAGTACGGGCTGGTGGCCGAGGAGTACGGCGGCGACACGATGTTCGTCGACGTCTCCGCGACCACCCGCCAGGGGCTCGACGACCTGCTCGCGGCGATCCTGCTGACCGCCGACGCCTCGCTGGACCTGCGCGCCAACACGCAGATGGACCCGCAGGGCGTGGTCATCGAGGGCAAGCTGGACAAGGGCCGCGGCCCGGTCGCGACCGTCCTGGTCCAGCGCGGCACCCTCAAGACCGGCGACTCGATCGTGGCCGGCGACGCCTACGGGCGCGTCCGGTCGCTGCTGGACGAGTACGGCAACAAGCTCAAGGAGGCCCTGCCGGCCCGTCCGGTGCAGGTCGTCGGGCTCACGTCGGTGCCGCGCGCGGGTGACACCTTCCTCGTCGTCGAGGAGGACCGGGTGGCCCGGCAGATCGCCGACCGCCGCCAGGCCCGCATCCGCAACGCGCAGAACGCGCAGATGCGCAAGCGGATCAGCCTGGAGGACCTCGACGCGGCGCTCAAGGAGAACCGCCAGCTCAACCTCATCATCAAGGGCGACAACTCGGGCACCGTCGAGGCTCTCGAGGAAGCGCTGATGAAGATCGAGGTGAGCGACGACGTCTCGCTGCGGGTCATCCACCGCGGCGTCGGCTCGATCACCAAGAGCGACATCGACCTGGCGCTGGCCGACGACGTCATCGTCCTGGGCTTCAACGTCCGGGCCGAGGGTCAGGCCACCGAGCTCGCCAACCGCGAGGGCATCGACGTCCGGTACTACTCGGTCATCTACCAGGCGATCGAGGAGATCGAGGCGGCCCTCAAGGGCATGCTCAAGCCGGAGTACGAGGAGGTCCAGCTCGGCACGGCGGAGGTCCGCGAGGTCTTCCGGGTGCCGAAGATCGGCAACGTCGCGGGCTCGATCGTCCGCAGCGGCACGATCAACCGGAACTCCAAGGCCCGGCTGGTCCGCGACGGCGTGGTCATCGCCGACAACCTCACCGTCGAGTCGCTCCGCCGCTTCAAGGACGACGTGACCGAGGTCCGCGAGGGCTACGAGTGCGGTATCGGTCTCGGGTCGTTCAACGACATCAAGGTCGAGGACGTCGTCGAGACCTTCGAGATGCGCGAGAAGCCGCGCGCGTAACGCGGGCCGGTGATGGCCCCTGCAGGAGGGCACTCGACCCTCCTGCAGGGGCCCGGCGCGAGCGGGCGAGCCTGAGGGGCAGGAGGGTCCTTCGAGTGTTCACCGGCGCGCTGACCGCCGACCTGCTGCTGGGCGACGTCCACTCGCTCAAGGGCAAGCGCGCCGTCGTCCGGCCGATCGTGGCCGAGCTGCGGCGCCGGTTCGCCGTGGCCGCGGCCGAGGTCGGCGACCAGGACCTGCACCGCCGCGTGCAGGTGGGCGTGGCCACGGTCGCAGCCGACGCCGCCCAGGTGACCGACGTGCTCGACGCCTGCGAGCGGTTGCTGGCCGAGCGACCGGAGGTGACGCTGCTGTCGACGCACCGGCAGCTGTTCTCCGACACGGACTGAGAGAGGGCCTCCCTCCTCCCCACCACTCGCAGGCTCGCGGTGGGCCCCTGGAGGGAGGCCATCCGCGCCGTGTCCGATCCGCGTCCCGTTTCGGCGGGGCGCCCTGCACCAGGAGGTCCGATGGCCGATCCGGCCCGCGCCCGCAAGCTCGCGGTGCGCATCCGACAGATCGTCTCCGCAGCGATCGAGACGCAGATCAAGGACCCCCGGCTGGGCATGGTCACCGTCACCGACGCCCGGGTGACCAGCGACCTGCGCGAGGCGACGGTGTTCTACACGGTCTTCGGCGACGCCACCCAGGTCGAGGACTCCGCGAAGGCGCTGGCCTCGGCTACCGGCGTGCTGCGCTCCACGGTCGGCAAGCAGACCGGCATCAAGTTCGTGCCCACGCTGACCTTCGTCGCCGACCACGTCCCGGACACCGCCCGCGAGCTGGACGCGGCGCTGGAGCGGGTCCGGCACGCCGACGCCGAGCTCGCCCGGATCCGGGAGGGCGCCACCTACGCCGGGGAGGCCGACCCGTACCGCCGTCCCACCGAGGACGACGAGGACGAGGACACGGCCGAGCCCGGGACTGCCGATGAGGTCGCCGAGGCCCCGACCCGGACGAGGAGCTCGCTGTGAGTGAGAACGACCCCGACCCGCACCTGCCCGACGAGGGCCAGGGCCGCTCCGTGCTGGGCGGCCGTCCCGAGCCGGACGCCGGCGACCCCACCCAGGGCGGCAAGACCGGCGAGATCGGCGACGCGCCGAGCATCGCCAGCGACGAGCCGGACGACGGGACCCAGTTCCCGGTGGGTGGTGGCGACGTCTCCGAGGAGGAGAACGCCCCGCCGGTGGCCGACCCCGGCCCGGACGCATGACGGTCACCTTCCCGAAGGGCACCGACCTGACCGGCCCCGCGGCCGCCGTCCTGGCCGAGGCCGCCGACGCCCGGGCCACCGTGGTGATCTCCGGCCACGTGCAGCCCGACGCCGACGCGCTCGGCAGCACGCTGGCCCTCGCCGACGCGCTGCGCCGCCGCGGGGCCCGGGTGCTGGCCACCTTCCCGGCCCCGTTCGTCCTGCCGGCGTCCCTGGCCTGGCTGCCCGGCGCCGAGGGCCTGGTGCCCTCCGACGCCGTCCCCGGCTCGCCGGACGTGTTCGTCAGCCTGGACGCCGCCTCCCCGGGCCGGCTGGGCGAGCTGGCCCCACTGCTCGAGCGGGCGACGACCTCCGTGGTGGTCGACCACCACGCGAGCAACCCGGGCTTCGGGGACGTCCGGGTGATCGACCCCGGCGCGCCGGCGACCGTCGCCCTGGTCGCCGACCTGCTCGACGGGCTGGGGGTGGCGCTCGACGAGCGCCTGGCCACCTGCCTGTACGCGGGGCTGGCCGCCGACACCGGGTCCTTCCGGTTCGGCAACACCCGTCCCGACACCCACGACCTCGCCGCCCGGCTGCTGGCGACCGGCATCGACCACGCGCTGATCAGCCAGCGGCTGTTCGACACCGCGCCGTTCGGCTGGCTCGGCCTGCTCTCGGTGGTCACCGGCCGCGCGGTGCTCGAGCCGGAGGTCGGCGCCGGCCTGGTGTGGACCTGGTCGAGCACCGCCGAGGCCGCCGAGCACGGCCTGCCGGGGGAGCAGCTGGAGGCGCTGGTCGACGTCGTCCGCTCCACCGCGGAGGCCGACGTGGCCTGCGTGCTCAAGGGGCAGGACGACGGCTCGTGGTCGGTGTCGCTGCGCTCCCGGGGCGCCACCGACGTCGCCCGCGTGGCGATGGCGCTCGGCGGTGGCGGCCACCGCGCCGCGGCCGGCCTCACCTCCTACGAGGACCGCGAGACGACGATCGCCCGCATCCGGACCCTGCTCCAGGCGACGTGACCCGTGATCATGGCGCCGTGACCGCGTGTGCCTCCGCGGACGTGGTCCCGACGCCATGATCGCCGCGGACCGGTCGAAGGCTCCCGGTGTCCTCGCCCTGGCGGCGCCGGCGCTGGTCGTGCTGGCCGCGGAGCCGCTGTACCTGCTCGTCGACACCGCGGTCGTGGGCAACCTCGGCACGGTGGCGCTGGGCGGGCTCGCCGTCGGCGGGGGGCTGCTGGCCTGGGCCGCCGCGCTGCTGAACTTCCTCGCCTACGGCACCACCGCCCGCGCCGCCCGGCGGGCCGGCGCGGGGGACCGCACCGGCGCGGTCGGGGAGGGCGTGCAGGCGACCTGGCTGGCGCTGGCCCTCGGCCTGGCGGTGCTGGCGCTGTTCCAGCTGCTGGCCGGCCCGCTGACCCGCGCCCTGGCCGGGGGCGCCGGACCGGTCGCCGACGCGGGGGAGACCTGGCTGCGGATCGCCTCCCTCGGCGCGCCGCTGCTGCTGGTCTCGCTCGCGGGCAACGGCTGGCTGCGCGGCGTGCAGGAGCTGCGCCGGCCGATGCACTACGTCCTCGCCGGGAGCCTGCTCAGCCTGGTCCTCTGCCCGCTGCTGGTGCACTCGGTCGGCCTCGGGCTGGCCGGGTCGGCGATCGCCAACGTGGCCGGACAGGCGCTGTCGGCGGCGCTGTTCGTCCGGGCGCTGCTGCGCGAGGGAGTGCCCTGGCGGCCCCGCCCGCGCGCCATCCGCGCGCAGATGGTGATCGGCCGCGACCTGCTGCTGCGCGCCGCCGTCCTGCAGCTCGCCTTCCTCACCGCCACCGGCGTCGTCGCCCGAGCCGGCACCGCGGAGCTGGCCGCACACCAGATCGCCCTGCAGCTGTTCCTCTTCCTCGCCCTGGTGCTCGACGCCTACGCCATCGCCGCCCAGACCCTCGTCGGCCAGGCCCTCGGCGCCGGTCGCCCCGACGACGCCCGCGCCACCGCCCGCCGCGTGACGCTCTGGGGCCTGGGCACCGGCGTCGTCGTGGGGGTGCTCCTCGTCGCCGTGCGACCGGTCGTGCTGCCGCTGTTCACCGACGACCCCGCGGTGGTCGGGCAGGCCACCGTCGCCTGGCTGTTCCTGGCCGGCATGCAGCCGCTGGCCGGCGTCGTCTTCGCCCTCGACGGCGTGCTCATGGGCGCCGGCGACGTGGGCTACCTGCGCACGGTCACCATCGGGTCGGCCCTCGTCGGCTTCATCCCGCTGTCGCTGCTCGCCGTCCCGCTGGGCTGGGGGCTGGCCGGCGTGTGGACCGGCCTCACCCTGTTCATCGCCCTGCGCCTGGTCGCGGTCCTGGTGCGGGTGGCGGGGAACCGCTGGCTGGAGGCGCCTGAGACGGTGACGGCGTGAGCAGACGCAAGGACGCCGACGTCGCACCCGGCCTGCTGCTGGTCGACAAGCCCGCCGGGATGACCTCCCACGACGTCGTCGCCCGTGCCCGCCGGGCGCTGTCGGTCCGCCGGGTGGGGCACGCCGGGACCCTCGACCCGATGGCGACCGGGCTGCTCGTGCTGGGCGTCGGGTCGGCCACCCGGCTGCTCGGCCACGTCGGCGGGCACGACAAGACCTACGAGGCGACGATCCGCCTCGGACAGTCCACCGTCACCGACGACCGCGAGGGCGACGTGCTCACCACGACGTCGGCGGCGCACCTGGACGACGCCGCGGTCCGCGCCGCCCTGGCCGCGCAGACCGGGCCGCTGCAGCAGGTGCCCTCCTCGGTGAGCGCGGTCAAGGTCGCCGGGCGCCGCTCCTACGACCGGGTGCGCGCCGGCGAGGAGGTGGTGCTCGAGCCGCGGGCGGTCACCGTGCACCGGCTCGACGTCCACCGGGTCGCCCGGCCCACCCCCGACCTCGTCGACGCCGACGTGACGGTCGTCTGCACCGCCGGCACCTACATCCGCGCGATCGCCCGCGACGCGGGGGCCGCCCTGGGCGTCGGAGGCCACCTCACCGCGCTGCGCCGCACCGCGTCGGGACCCTTCGACGTCGCCCGTGCGGCCGCTGTGGAGGACGCCGCCGCCGCGCTGGTCGCGGGCGGCGGCCCGGGCGTGCTGCTCCTGACCGAGGCCGCCCGCGCCGCCTTCCCGGAGCGGCCGCTGACCGCCGAGGAGGCCCGGGCGCTGACCTTCGGGCAGCGGATCGCCGCCACCGGCACCCCCGGCCTGCACGCCGCGGTGGACGGCGAGGGCCGGCTGGTCGCCCTGGTCGAGGACGCCGGCCCCACCGCCCGCGTCGCCGTGGGCTTTCCGCCGGGCTGAGGCGCCGTCAGCCCGGGGCCCGCGTCGGCGACCTCACGAGCAGGACCACCCCGGCGAGGGTGAGCGCCCACCCTCCGGCCAGCACGAGGGCCCAGCCCGGCCTGACCCGGTCGCCCAGCAGCACCAGGCCGACCAGCCCGGGCGCGACCACCTCCGTGACGGCGAGGACGCCGACGACCGTGTCCACCCGGCCCTGCCGCATCGCCCGCGCGAGGAGCACCGTGCCCGTGGCGCCCAGCACGAGGACGGCGTAGGCCAGCGGCTCGGCGAGCAGGTCCCGCACCGAGCTCCACACCGACGAGGCGACGTGCAGCGCCCGCACGCAGAGGGCGACCGCGCCGAACGCGATCCCCGCGAGCACCGTCATCAGCACCGGCCGGTTCCCGCGCAGCACCACCGGCAGCGCCGCCAGCAGGGCCGCGGTCGTCCCGAGCAGCACCGGCACGGCCGCGGCCGGGAGACGGTCGACCCGCCCGGGCGCCGCGCTCGCGGCGACGAGCACCAGGCCGGTGACCACGGCGACCACCGCGGCCCGTTCCCGCCGCCCCAGCCGGCGCGGGTCCCCGCCGCGGGCGGCCACGGGGGTCACCGCGACCGTCCCGGCGAGCACCGACTGCACGGCGAAGACCGGCAGCACCCGCAGCGCCACGACCGACAGCAGCCAGCCCAGGCCGTCGAGGGCCAGCCCGGCCAGGTAGCGCGGCTGGCGCCACACGGGGGCGCCGGTCCGCGCGCGGTGCGTGCCCGCGGCCTCCAGCAGGGACGCCGCGCTGTTGGCCAGCATCGCCGCGACCGCCGCGAGCAGTGCCAGCGCGGTCATCGCACCCCCTCTGTGGCAGCCTCGGCCCCATGGCCGGAGCCATCCCACCGCACCCGCAGCTCGACGAGCGGCTCGCGGCCCTCGACGCGCTGCTCCGGCCGTTGCCCGGCGTCGTCGTGGCCTTCTCCGGCGGTGTCGACTCCGGGACGCTGCTGGCCGCCGCCGTGCGGGCGCTCGGGCCGGCGCGGGTGGTCGCCGCGACCGCCGTCTCGCCGAGCCTGCCCGCCGCCGAGCGGGAGGGGGCGGTCGCGTTCGCGGCCTCCCTCGGCGTGCGGCACGAGCTGCCCCGCACCGACGAGCTGGCGCGGGAGGGCTACCGCGCCAACGGCGGGGACCGCTGCGCCTTCTGCAAGACCGAGCTGGTCGACGTCCTCGTGCCGCTGGCCGCCCGGCTGGGCGTGGCCGACGTGGTCACCGGCACCAACGCCGACGACCTGCGGGCGGGCTTCCGCCCCGGCATCCGGGCGGCGGCCGAGCGGGGCGCCTGGGCGCCGCTGGCCCGGGCCGGCCTGACCAAGGACGACGTCCGCGCGGCGGCCCGGCGCTGGGGGCTGTCCCTGGCCGACAAGCCCGCGGCGGCGTGCCTGGCCAGCCGGATCGCCTACGGCGTGCCGGTGTCGGCCGAGGGGCTGGCCCGCGTGGAGTCGGCCGAGACGGCACTGCGGGCCGCGCTGGCCGCCGCCGGGCTCGCCGTGCGCGACCTGCGGGTCCGCGACCTGGGGGAGGACGTGGCGCGGGTGGAGGTCGACGCCGACGCCGTCCCCTCGCTCACCGCCCGACCGGACGTGCTCGCCGCGGTGACCGGGTTCCACCGGGTGGAGGTCGACCCCCGCGGGTTCCGGTCCGGATCGATGAACGAGCTGCTGCCCGACCCTGTCCGCTACCGCTGAGCCGACCGGACGATCCGCGCGGCGGCCACCCCGGCGCCGAAGCCGTTGTCGATGTTGACCACCAGCACGCCCGGCGCGCAGGCGGTGAGCATGGTCAGCAGGGCGGCCAGCCCCTCGAAGGCCGCGCCATAGCCCACCGACGTCGGCACCGCCACCACCAGCCGGTCGGTCAGCCCCGCGACGACGCTGGGCAGCGCGCCGTCCATGCCGGCGACGACGACCACCGCGTCGGCCGCGGCGACGTCCGGGGCCACGGCCAGCACCCGGTGCACGCCGGCCACGCCGACGTCGTCGACGCGGCGGCAACCCACCCCGCACGCGGCCAGGGTCGCGGCCACCTCGGCGGCCACCGGCCCGTCCGACGTGCCGGCGGTGAGCACGAGGACCTGCCCGACCGGGGGCGGCAGCTCCCCGACGACGGCGGTCCGCGCCTCGGGATCGACGGCGGCGTCGGGCCACCGGTCCCGCACGGCGCGGGCGGTGGCGTCGTCCACCCGGGTCGCCCACGCCATGGCCGCGCCCCCGTCGAGCAGGGCCGCCAGGCAGGCCACCGTCTGCTGCGGTGTCTTGCCGGCGGCGTAGACGACCTCGGGGGTCCCGGTCCGGGCGGCGCGGTCGAGGTCGAGCCGGGCGAAGCCCAGGTCGGCGGTGCGGTGCTGGTCCACGCGGCCAGCATGGGGGATTGACCGTCCGCCGCGCCGGGAAGGGGGAGCGCATGAGCGTCGTGAAGATCAACGCGATCAGCGTGCCCAAGGACAAGCAGGAGCGCTTCGAGGAGCGCTTCCGCGGCCGGGCCGGAGCCGTCGAGGACACCCCCGGCTTCGAGTGGTTCGAGCTGCTGCGGCCGCAGGAGGGCACCGACCAGTACCTGGTCTACACGCGGTGGAGCAGCGAGGAGGCCTACCGGGACTGGGAGTCCGGTCAGGACTTCGCCCGAGCGCACTCCGGGGGCGGCTCGGACCTGGCACCGGCCGCAGCGGACTCCTCGCACCTGTGGAGCTACGAGGTCATCGAGTCGGCCGGACCCAAGGCGGGCCAGGCCTGAGCGCGGCGGGGCCGGGGACGTCGTCGTCGGCCCCCCGTGGCGCGGGGCTAGGGTGAGCGGGCGGGTCCGGCGGCCGCCGGGCCCCTCTGTGTCCCTGCACGCCGCAAGGTGGGAGCCATGACCGACACGCTCGCCGACAGCCGTACCTCCTCCCGCATGTTCACCGACGGCGTGCCGGTGGTCGTGGAGGACGTGCGGCGGCGCCCGGCGGCCGAGCGCGCGGAGCTCCTGGCCGAGCCCGGCTTCGGCCGGTACTTCACCGACTCGATGTTCGTCGCCCGCTGGCGTGCGGGGCAGGGCTGGTACGACGCCCGGCTCACCGCCTACGCGCCCCTGCAGATGGACCCGGCCACGGCCGCGCTGCACTACGCCCAGTCGATCTTCGAGGGGCTCAAGGCCTACGCCCAGCCCGACGGCAGCGTCGCCACGTTCCGCCCCGAGGCCAACGCCGCCCGGTTCGTCCGGGGCGCCAAGCGGCTGGCCATGCCGCCGGTGCCGGAGGAGGCCTTCCTCGCCGCCGTCGACGCGCTCGTCGACGCCGACCGCGACTGGGTGCCCACCGGGCCGGACCAGACGCTCTACCTGCGCCCGTACCAGCTGGCGACCGAGCCGTTCCTGGGTGTGCGGCCGGCGCACGAGTACATGTTCCTGGTGATCGCCAGCCCGGCCGGCGCCTACTTCCCGCGCGGGGTCCACCCCGTGTCGGTCTACCTCTCCGAGGACTACATCCGCGCCGCTCCCGGCGGCACCGGCGACGTCAAGTGCGCCGGCAACTACGCCGCCAGCCTGCTGGCGCAGGAGCAGGCGATCGATGCCGGCTGCGACCAGGTCGTGTGGCTCGACGCGGTGGAGAAGCGATACGTCGAGGAGATGGGCGGGATGAACCTGTTCTTCGTCCTCGGTGAGGGGGACGACGCCGAGCTCGTCACCCCGGAGCTGACCGGCACGCTGCTGCCCGGCATCACCCGCGACTCGCTGATCACCGTCGCCCGGGAGATGGGGCACCGCGTCAGCGAGCGCCGGTTCAGCGTCGACGAGTGGCGCTCCGGGGTCGCCGACGGCACGGTCACCGAGACCTTCGCCTGCGGCACCGCGGCCGTCATCACGCCGGTCGGTGAGGTGAAGGCCCGCACCGGTGACTTCACCGTCGGCGACGGCAAGCCCGGCCCGGTGACGATGAAGCTGCGCGAGCACCTGCTCGACGTCCAGCACGGCCGGGTGCCCGACACCCACGGCTGGCTGCACCGGGTCGCCTGACCCGTGCTCCGGTGGCGGGGGCTGGAGGCCACCCCGGGTGACCTCGGTCGCACGGTGGTCACCATCGGGATGTACGACGGCGTCCACCGCGGGCACCAGCTGCTGATCGGCACCGCGGTCTCGCGCGCCCGGGTCATGGGCCGGCCGTGCCTGCTGGTCACCTTCGACCCCCACCCGTCGGAGGTCGTGCGTCCCGGCTCGCACCCGGCGATCCTCACGTCGATGGACCGCAGGGCCGAGCTGGTGGCCGGCCTCGGCGTGGACGCCATGTGCGTGCTGCCGTTCACCCCGGAGTTCATGCGGCTGTCGCCGGAGTCGTTCACGCACACGGTGCTCGTCGAGCACCTGCACGTCGCCTCGGTGGTCGTGGGGGAGAACTTCACCTACGGCCACCGGGCGGCGGGCACGATCACGACCCTCGCCCAGGAGGGACGGCGGTTCGGCTTCACGGTGGAGGGCGTGCCGCTGGCCAACGTCACGATGTCGCCCGGCGCCGGCGCCGACGCGGGCAGCGAGGAGATCACCATCTCCTCGACCTACATCCGCGCCTGCGTCGCGGCCGGGGACATGGTCTCGGCGGCCCGCGCGCTGGGGCGCCCGCACCGCGTCGAGGGGGTCGTCGTCCGGGGCGACCGGCGCGGCCGGGACCTGGGCTACCCGACGGCGAACGTGGAGTCCCCGCCCTACACCGCCATCCCCGCCGACGGGGTGTACGCCGGGTCGCTGGTGATCCGGGACCCCCGCAGCGGCGCGACCCTGAGCAGCTCGCCGGCGGCCATCTCGGTGGGTACCAACCCGACCTTCCAGGGCACCCGCCGCACCGTCGAGGCCTACCTGCTCGACTTCGAGGGCGACCTCTACGGCGAGCACGTCGGCGTGGAGTTCGTCCAGCGGCTCCGCCCGATGATGGCGTTCGCCGACGTCGGCGAGCTGATCGCGGCCATGGACCGCGACGTCGCCCGCACCCGCGAGGTCCTGGGGCTCTGACATCGCGGTCCTCCGGACCGCATCGCGGCCAGCGGCCGTCCCCCAGGTCTGCTGAGCCCCAGATTCCCGTCCCTGCTCGGGGGAGCCTCCGGCCCCCCGCTCCCAGGGACCGCACCGCGGCCAGCGGCCGTCCCCCAGGTCTGCTGAGCCCCAGATTCCCGTCCCTGCTCGGGGGAGCCTCCGGCCCCCCGCTCCCAGGGACCGCACCGCGGCCAGCGGCCGTCCCCCAGATGGGCCGAGCCCACCCGGCCCCTGGTCGGGGACCCTTCGGGCCCCGCTCCTCACGGCCACCGCTCCCAGGGACCGCACCGCGGCCAGCGGCCGTCCAGTGCACCCACGGTCACCGAGGATTCCTCGCTGGTAGCCTGGATCCGACGTCGGTAGCTCCGACGTGTGTGTTCGCTGCCCCCGTGACCCAGACCGGGGGCCACACGTGACCTGCCCAGGAGGCCGTCCATGGCGCTCGACAGCGCGACGAAGCAGCAGATCATGACCGAGTACGCGACGGTCGAGAAGGACACGGGCTCGCCCGAGGTGCAGGTCGCGATGCTGACCCGCCGGATCAGCGACCTGACCGAGCACCTCAAGCAGCACAAGCACGACCACCACAGCCGGCGGGGCCTGCTCCTGCTGGTCGGCCGTCGTCGCCGGCTGCTGAACTACCTGGCGAAGACCGACATCAACCGCTACCGCTCGCTCATCGAGCGCCTCGGTCTGCGCCGCTGACCCCAGAGGGGACCGTCCCACCGGGACGGTCCCCTCTCTCGTGGGGCATCCGCCCCTCGAGAACCCGGCCTCCTGCGCCGGCCACTGGCGATGGTCGGTCCTCGGTAGTGGCCCCCGGGCATGGCCCTCCTCCCGGAGGGGAACGTCTCCCGTGGGCTTCGATCGAAGACCGGTCACCCGGGCGCAGTTCGGCGCAGGACGCCACAAGAGGACGTCGCCGCATGCGACGTAGGAAGAGGACGCAGTGTCCGCACCCACCAACCAGAACAGCAGCACCGCTGCAGAGTTCGACCCCGAGGACGGGGTCACCACCGCCACCGCGGTCATCGACAACGGGACCTACGGCACCCGCAGCATCACCTTCGAGACCGGCCGGCTGGCCAAGCAGGCCGCCGGCTCGGTCGTCGTCAGCATGGGCGACACGATGCTGCTGTCGGCCACCACGGCCAGCCGCCAGCCCAAGGAGCACTTCGACTTCTTCCCGCTGACGGTCGACGTCGAGGAGCGCATGTACGCCGCCGGGCGCATCCCCGGCTCGTTCTTCCGCCGCGAGGGGCGTCCGTCCGAGGACGCCATCCTCACCTGCCGGCTGATCGACCGCCCGTTGCGCCCGACCTTCGCCAAGGGCCTGCGCAACGAGGTCCAGGTCGTCATCACGGTCCTGTCGCTGGACCCCGACCACCTCTACGACGTGCTGGCGATCAACGGCGCCTCGGCCTCGACCCAGCTGTCGGGCCTGCCGTTCTCCGGCCCGGTCGGCGGCACCCGCGTGGCCCTCATCAACGGCCAGTGGGTCGCCTTCCCGACCCACGCGCAGCTCGAGGACGCCGTCTTCGACATGGTCGTGGCCGGCCGGGTGCTCCCGGACGGCGACGTCGCGATCATGATGGTCGAGGCCGAGGCCACCGAGAAGACCATCCAGCTGGTCGCCGGCGGCGCCACGGCCCCGACCGAGGAGGTCGTCGCCCAGGGGCTCGAGGCGGCCAAGCCGTTCATCAAGGCGCTGTGCGAGGCGCAGAGCGCGCTGGCCGAGAAGGCCGCCAAGCCGGTCGCGGAGTTCCCGCGGTTCCTGGACTACCAGGACGACGTCTACGCCGCGGTGGAGTCCGCCGCGCTGAGCCGGCTCACCGAGGTCCAGGCGATCCCCGGCAAGACGGAGCGCAACGACGCCACCGACGCGCTCAAGGACGAGACGGTCACCTCGCTCGCCGGCCAGTTCGAGGGCCGCGAGAAGGAGATCTCCGCCGCCTTCCGCGCGGTGACCAAGAAGGTCGTCCGCCAGCGCATCCTGCGCGACAAGGTCCGCATCGACGGGCGCGGCGTCACCGACATCCGGCCGCTGTCGGCCGAGGTCGAGGTCGTCCCGCGCGTGCACGGCTCGGCGCTGTTCGAGCGCGGCGAGACCCAGATCCTGGGCATCACCACGCTGAACATGCTCCGCATGGAGCAGCAGCTGGACACGCTCTCGCCCGAGACGCGCAAGCGCTACATGCACAACTACAACTTCCCGCCGTACTCGACCGGTGAGACCGGTCGCGTGGGCTCGCCCAAGCGCCGGGAGATCGGCCACGGCGCGCTCGCCGAGCGGGCGCTCCTGCCCGTGCTGCCTGACCGCGAGGAGTTCCCCTACGCGATCCGGCAGGTGTCCGAGGCGCTGGGCTCCAACGGCTCGACGTCCATGGGCTCGGTCTGCGCGTCCACCCTGGCGCTGCTCAACGCCGGTGTGCCGCTGCGCGCCCCGGTCGCCGGCATCGCGATGGGCCTGGTCTCCGACGAGGTCGACGGCAAGACCGAGTACGTGGCCCTGACCGACATCCTCGGTGCCGAGGACGCCTTCGGTGACATGGACTTCAAGGTCGCCGGCACCCGGGACTTCGTCACCGCGCTGCAGCTGGACACCAAGCTCGACGGCATCCCGTCCGACGTGCTGGCCCAGGCCCTGACCCAGGCCCGCGCGGCCCGGCTGCACATCCTCGACGTGATGAACGAGGCCATCGACGGCCCCGACGAGATGAGCCCGTACGCCCCGCGCGTGACCACGGTGCGCATCCCGGTCGACAAGATCGGTGCGGTCATCGGCCCGAAGGGGCAGATGATCAACGCGATCCAGGACGAGACCGGCGCCGACATCACCATCGAGGACGACGGCACGATCTACGTCGGCGCCTCCGACGGCCCGTCCGCCCAGGCCGCGGTGGACCGCATCAACGCCATCGCCAACCCGCAGATGCCCAAGGTCGGCGAGCGCTTCCTCGGCACGGTCGTCAAGACCACGCCCTTCGGCGCCTTCGTCTCCCTGCTGCCGGGCAAGGACGGCCTGGTCCACATCAGCAAGCTCGGTGGCGGCAAGCGGATCGGCAAGGTCGAGGACGTCGTGAACGTCGGCGACAAGCTGCAGGTCGAGATCACCGACATCGACGCCCGCGGCAAGATCAGCCTGGTGCCGGTCGCCGCCGAGGGCGAGGGCTCCGGCGACACCGCGCCCGCGGACGTCGCCGAGGCCGTGACGCCCGCGGAGGCGTGACGACGAGCACCGAGCAGGCCGGGACCGGGGCCGGGACGGGCGCACAGACGCCCGTCCCGGCCCCGGCCGGTGCGGGGCAGACCGTCGTCCTCGACGTCGACGAGTTCGGCGGCCGGGTGGAGCGCACCGAGCTGCCGGGCGGCCTGCGGGTCCTCACCGAGGTGATGCCCGGGGTGCTGTCGGCCACGGTCGGCATCTGGGTGGGTGTCGGCTCGCGGGACGAGACCGACGACGTCGCCGGCGCCTCGCACTTCCTCGAGCACCTGCTCTTCAAGGGCACGGCCAGCCGCAGCGCGCTGGAGATCGCGACGGCGATGGACGCTGTCGGCGGTGAGATGAACGCGTTCACCGCCAAGGAGCACACCTGCTACTACGCGAACGTGCTCGCCAGCGACCTGCCGTTGGCGGTCACGCTGCTCGGCGACCTGGTGACCGACGCGCTCAACACGGCGGCAGACCTGGAGTCCGAGCGCACGGTGGTGCTCGAGGAGATCGCCATGCGCGACGACGAGCCCTCCGACGCGGTGCACGACCTGTTCGCCGAGACGCTGTTCGGGGCCACCGCCTTGGGCCGCTCGGTGCTGGGCACGGTCGAGTCGATCGAGGCCCTCACCCGGGACGACGTCGACGGGTGGTACCGGCGGCGCTACGCCGTCCCCTCGATCGTGGTCGCCGCCGCCGGCCGGGTCGACCACCAGCAGGTGCTGGACCTGGTGACCACCGCCTTCGGGTCCCGGCTCGCCGGGGCCGACCGGCCGGCCCCCCTGCGGCGCGGGGACGAGGGCGCCGGCACGCAGCCGGCGCGCCCGACCGGCCTGATCCGGCGGAAGACCGAGCAGACCCACCTGCTGCTGGGCTCGGTGGGCCTCGGCCGGCTCGACGAGCGGCGCTACGCGGCCGCGGTCATGGAGACCGCCGTCGGCGGCGGGATGAGCTCACGGCTGTTCCAGGAGATCCGCGAGAAGCGGGGGCTGGTCTACAGCGTCGGCTCGTCGCTGACGCACTACGCGGGGACGGGGTCGTTCTCGGTCTACGCCGGTTGCTCACCCAAGCGGGTGCCCGAGGTGCTGCGCCTGGTCCGCGAGGAGCTCGCCCGGGTCGCGGCGGAGGGGCTCACGGCCGAGGAGGTCGCCCGCGGCCGCGGACAGCTCAAGGGCGGGCTGGTCCTCGGTCTCGAGGACACCGGCTCCCGGATGAGCCGGCTCGGCAAGAGCGAGCTGTCCTACGGGGAGTACCTGCCGGTGCGGGAGGTGCTCGCCCGGCTGGACGCCGTCGACGAGGCCCAGGTGCGGGACGTGGCCGCGGAGCTGCTGTCCCGGGACACCTGCCTGGCGGTGGTCGGCCCGTACCGACCGGCAGACCTCGACCGGCTCTGATGCGTTCTCCGCACCCCGCGCTCGCCGTCCACGGCGCGCTGTCCCGTGGTGCCTTCGCGATCACCGTCCTGGTGTCGCTGGCCGTGCTCTTCGCCCCCGGGGACGACGTGCCGCTGGCGCCGCCGGGGGTCGACAAGCTGGTGCACCTGGTCCTGTTCGCCGTCCTCGCGCTGACCGGACGGTGGGCCGGCGTGCGGGCCGGCGCGCTCACGGCCCTGCTGCTGGTCTACGCGGCGGTCAGCGAGGTCGTCCAGGGCCTCACCCCGCTGGACCGGTCGGCGTCGGTCGCCGACTGGCTGGCCGACGCGGTCGGTGTGCTGGCCGGTGTGCTCCTCTGGGCGCGCGTGCAACGGCGCTCCGGCGCCTGACCCGGGGCTGCCTTGCGTCCGGGGACGGCGCCGGGAAACCTGACCCGGTGACCACGATCGACCCCGCCGCTGACCAGCAGATCTCGCCCGCTCCGGAGGGGGAGGCCCCACGCCTGGCCGTCGGCGTCCTGGGCGCCCGCGGCCGCATGGGCACCGAGGTGGTCAAGGCGGTCAACGCCGCCGAGGACCTCGAGCTGGTCGCCATGGTCGACTCCGGCGACTGGCTGTTCGACCTGGCCAACACCGGCGCCCAGGTCGCGGTCGACTTCACCCGCCCGGACGTCGTCATGGACAACATCCGGTTCTGCATCGACAACAACATCCACTGCGTCGTGGGCACGACCGGCTTCGACGAGGCCCGGCTGGCAACCGTCGCCGAGTGGCTGGAGCCCAAGCCCGGCCTCGGCGTGGTCATCGCACCGAACTTCGGCATCGGTGCCGTGCTGCTCATGCGCTTCGCTCAGGAGGCCGCGCGCTTCTTCCCGTCGGTGGAGGTCGTCGAGCTGCACCACCCGAACAAGGTCGACGCTCCCTCGGGCACCGCCGTCCGCACCGCGCGCCTGGTCGCCGCCGCCCGTCGCGCGGCGGGCCTGCCCCCGGCGCCGGACGCCACCACCGACTCCCTCCCCGGGGCCCGAGGCGCCGACGTCGAGGGCGTTCCCGTCCACGCCGTGCGCCTGACCGGTCTGGTCGCGCACCAGGAGGTGCTCATGGGCGCGGCGGGGGAGACCCTGACCCTGCGCCACGACTCCTACGACCGGGCCTCCTTCATGCCCGGGGTGCTCCTCGCCGTCCGGGAGGTCCGCCGGCGCCCCGGTCTCACCGTCGGGATCGAGGGCTTCCTGGGGCTCTGAGCGCCCCTCGGCGGGCGGTCGTGGGACTGATGTGGCGTCACGGAGAGTGACCTGCCTCGCAGTCCGCGACCGGGCCCGAGCCGCTGACCTGCACTTTTACCGTCGCCGGTGTCCTCCGGGGGACTCCACGGGCCTCCGGAGCGCCACCCCGGTTTGACGCGGCCCTCGGCGCCGCGTAACTTTCTTTCTGCGCCGAGCGAGACCGGGTCCGAGACCCGGGAGCCGCCGGTCAGACCCCCGGGTGTGACAGCGAGCCGTGCACGGCGTAACGTGGGACAAGCCGCCAGGGACGAAGCCCGGAAGGGTCGAGTCGCTGCGCGTCCGCTCCTTGAGAACTCAACAGCGTGCCGAAAGTCAGTGCCAAGTAACAACCCCTTTGTGGGTTTCTTTGGGTTGATGGATGTCGAGAGTGCCAACTCTTGGTTCTCGCCCGGATGCAAATTCATCTACGGAGAGTTTGATCCTGGCTCAGGACGAACGCTGGCGGCGTGCTTAACACATGCAAGTCGAA